>NZ_JBJYKD010000009.1:0-111089 GCF_049310025.1 Thermorhabdus hydrogeniformans
TTGTCTTTTTTACAAAAAGTGAGCTAAATATTTTCCATTTTGTTATTTTTAGGTACTTGACTTTTTACCGCAGGACTTATCTTCTTTATTATTATATTTCCCTGGTAATAGCATATTTAACATATTTTAGATAAGATTCGCTAAACTTTCTTTTATAATTTCGACCAAATATGACGTCAACTGTTAAAATATTTTTCAAATTGCTCTCGGGTAATCAGTATTTCCCTGGGCTTTGTGCCTTCAAAACCACCGATAAAACCTCTCTCTTCCATTTGATCTATCAATCTTGCGGCTCTGGCATATCCGATTCGCAGTCTCCGCTGGAGCATTGAAATGGAAGCCTGCCCGCTTTCTATAACCAGCGACAGGGCTTCTTTAAACAATTCATCGGTGGCTTCTTCTTTTTTATCCGCTTCTATTTCCTTAAAATCCGAAAGAGTCTTTTCATAGCAGGGTTCTTTCTGCTTTTTGACGTAATCCACCAGTTTTTCCACTTCTTCTTCCGAAATATATGCTCCTTGGACTCGAACAGGTTTTGCGGCTCCCACGGGAAAGAACAGCATATCCCCTTTCCCCAATAGTTTCTCCGCTCCGGATATATCCAGTATGGTCCTGGAATCCACCTGCGAAGAAACGGCGAAGGAAATTCGAGACGGGATATTGGCCTTTATAAGCCCTGTTATGATATCCACAGATGGTCTCTGAGTAGCCACTACCAGGTGAATTCCAGCTGCTCTGGCCATTTGGGCAAGTCTGCATATGCTGTCTTCCACCTCTCTGGGGGAAACCATCATTAAATCGGCCAGCTCATCGATTATGATAAGAATTTTTGATAGAGGGCTGTCTGTCTTTATTTCATTGTAACGATTTATATCCCGAACACCTTCCTTTGCAAAGGTCTGGTAGCGATTCTCCATTTCTGAAACCATCCAGTTCAACGCTGCGGCGGCTTTTTTCGGCTCGGTAACCACCGGCGTCAGAAGATGCGGGATGCCGTTGTATACGGTAAGTTCAACCACTTTAGGGTCAATCAACATTAATTTTACTTCATGGGGAAACGCTTTGCACAGGATGCTGGAAATAATCGTATTTATGCATACACTTTTGCCCGATCCTGTGGCTCCCGCTATAAGCAGGTGGGGCATTTCCGAAAGATCGGCCACAACGGGATTTCCACTTATGTCTTTACCCAGAGCGATGGTAAGTTTGGAAGAGGATGTTTGAAACTCGGGCGAGTCAATGACATCTCTTAAAAACACACTGGAAATAACCTTATTTGGAACCTCTATGCCTATGGCGGCTTTACCGGGAATGGGCGCCTCTATTCGCACATCGGGAGCCGCCAGACTCAAAGCTATGTCGTCGGCCAGACTTACAATTCTGCTTACTTTTATCCCCGGTGAAGGCTGGATTTCAAATCTGGTGATGGCCGGACCGCAACTTACCTGTACAACTTTTGCCTGAACCCCGAAACTTTCCAGGGTCTTTTCAAGGATTTGAGCATTGTTTAAAAGCTCCTTTTCGCTGAAAGAGCTTTGTTTTGCGGTATTTCTCCGCAGCAATGAAAGGGGCGGCAATTTGTAATTTGTATCAACACCGTCGTTTCTGTTTAAGACCAGTGGTTCTTCCGCGGCGCCTTTATTTTCGGTTTTTTCCTGTTCTTTAGCGGGTGCGACTTCTGGCTTGGAGATTGTAATGGTTGGCTTTTCAAGATTTACCACTTTGTTTTTTTCGTCTTTTTCTCCGGGCAGTATGCTGATGTTTTTTCCCCGCCGCCCATTTTTAGCCTTTTGAATTAAATCAATTATGGAAATACCGGTTGAGAGGATTATCCCGATGGTCACCAGGGTAAACATGAATATATAGGAGCCTGTAACGCCAAAAAGGTTGAACAATACGGTTACCATTATTTCGCCCAGAATTCCGCCTCCCTGGCCTTTCAGGCCGAGGTCCGCACTCTGTCTTAATCTTTCAATAAAACCGTTTCCCATTATGTTTGTGTGGATTTTTATATGAATCAAGCAAATAAAAACAAGGATTATGGTTATGATCCCAAACAATCTGGGGGTCAGAGAGGGATTTTTCCTGTATGACATGCAGTATATACCCCATAATATCATAAAAATTGGGACGGCTACAGCAGCCAGACCCGAAAAGCCACGAAGGTTTTTATTTAAAAAAATCCCCAAAGCCCCGGCGGCGTTAGTATATATGGAAAAGATTCCTATTATGCCCATGCAAATCAATAGGAGGCCGTAAATCTCCCATCGCATATCTTTTTTTACAGTATGCAGAGTTTTACCCATATAATACACCTCAATGTTTAATTCTCCATTTTTTTTAAAAATCCTTTTTTAAATGAAAAACAGGCCTTACGGCCCGAGTTTGAGTCTATATCTTAAAATGGATTATCCTACCGGGAAAAAAGTTGGGATTCAAATAATCCTGGGGATTTGTGCTGAAAACCCTGACTATCCTGCCCATATTTATGTCGATGGGTTCTATCAAGAGTTTTACATTATCTATTTCTATCTCCCTGAATTCGTACTTCTTATCCATTCCTTCCAAAACCAGCTCCACAGGCATGGTCGTATAAAGCAGCATATAAATCACCCTATCCTGCTAAATTTTTTTGCTGGATGAGTTCCTGCAGTTTTTTAACAGCATGTCCGATTCCACCCACCTCATCTATAAGCCCGTAGTTGACAGCATCGGAACCCACCAGCACGGTCCCGATATCCCGTGCAAGCTTGCCGGTGCTGAACATCAATTCTCTAAACGTGGCCTCATCGATATTCGAGTGCTCCACCACAAATCGTATCACTCTGTCCTGCATTTTATCAAGGTATTCATAGGTTTGAGGGACTCCGATGACAAGCCCCGTTAGCCTGATGGGGTGAATTGTCATGGTCGCCGTTTCGGCTATAAAGGAATAGTTGCTGGCAACGGCGATGGGGACGCCGATACTGTGGCCGCCACCTAAAACCAGCGAAACACTGGGTTTGGTCATGCTGACTATCATTTCAGCTATGGCAAGGCCGGCCTCGACGTCGCCGCCCACGGTGTTTAAAATGATAAGGAGGCCTTCTATTCTTGGATTCTGCTCTATGGCCACCAACTGGGGAATTATGTGTTCATATTTGGTGGTTTTATTTTGAGGCGGTAACACTATATGGCCTTCTATCTGGCCCACAATGGTGATGCAGTGGAAATTGCTTTCAGGTTTGGGCACCTCCAATTGGCCCAACTGCTGGATTGTGTTAACCGACGCCTGAGGAGCGTTCTTCTCGCCCTGGGTTTCGGGTAAAACGGTAGAATTAAATATCCCATCATATGCCGGCATTCGTGTAGATCATCCTTCCAGAAAAGTTTTTCTTTTATATTTTTCGACTATTTGGTGTAAATATACAAAAAAAGTATGACAAAATTGCTGTCATACTTCCATAATTATTGGCAAAATCATGGGCCTTCGACGGGTTTGTTCAAAAAGAAATTTCCCGAGGGAATCCCTTACCTGGGATTTTATGGTGGACCACTCGCTTATTTCTTCTTCCTGACACTTTTTTAGGGCTTGTTTAACTTTTTCTCGAGCCTGTTCCATGAGTTCCTCCGATTCCCTTACATATACAAATCCCCGGGAAATAATGTCGGGACCCGCAACGACTTCGGCGGTTTCCCTGTCTATGGTTACAACCACTATTAAAATCCCATCTTGTGAAAGCTGCTTTCTGTCTCTCAGCACTATGTTGCCCACATCTCCGACACCCAGGCCGTCAACCAGCACCTTGCCGGCTGTAACCCTTCCGGTCATCTTTGCAGTATCCTGGGTAAACTCCAGAATCCTGCCATTTTCAGCTATAAATATATTTTCATCCGGGATGCCGACCTGTTTGGCCAGTTGAGCATGGTGGATCAGATGCCTGTATTCTCCGTGAACGGGAACAAAAAATTTGGGTCTCACAAGGTTCAACATCAGTTTAAGTTCTTCCTGGCTGGCATGCCCCGATACGTGAACTCCCGAAATGGCCTCATAAATGACATTGGCTCCCTGCTTAAAAAGGTGGTCTATGGTCCTTGCCACAAATTTTTCGTTTCCAGGTATGGGAGTTGCCGATATCATCACCGTATCACCCGGCACTATTTCTACTTTTTTGTGTTCGGACATGGCCATGCGCGTCAGAGCGGACATGGGCTCTCCCTGACTGCCCGTTGTTATGATGACAACTCTCTCCTTGGGGAGCCTGGCCAGTTCATCCAGCTCCATCAGGAGGTCTTTGGGAATGTAGAGGTATCCCAGATCAAGGGCGATATTCACCACGTTGACCATGCTTCGACCCACTACAGACACTTTTCTGTTGAACTTGTGTGCCGAGTCAAATATTTGCTGTATCCTGTGTATATTTGATGCGAATGTCGCGACAATAATCCTGCCAGGGGCTGTCCGGAAGATATCTTCTATGGTGTTTCCGACAACTTTCTCTGACATGGTATAACCCTCGCGCTCGGCATTGGTGCTGTCGGACATGAGTACCAGCACACCCCTGGACCCCAATTCGGCAAATTTGTGCAGGTCAGCGGTTCGACCGTCCACGGGAGTTTGATCAAGCTTGAAATCGCCGGTATGGCAAATCACACCAACGGGCGTGTGAATGGCAAGACCAACGGCGTCGGGAATACTGTGATTCACCCTTATAAAGTCCACCGTGAAATTCCCTATCCTGACCGTAGCGGGTGGCTTGACCACATTCATGGCTATATTTCTCTTAAACTTTGTTTCTTTTAATTTACCGTCAACAAGGCCCATGGTAAGCCTTGTCCCGTACAGGGGCGCATTTATCTGCTGAAGCACATACGGCAGTGCGCCTATATGGTCTTCATGTCCATGGGTTATTATAATGCCTCTTATATTTTCTTTGTTTTCCACAAGGTAAGTGATATCCGGAATAACAATATCTATCCCCAGCATTTCTTCTTCAGGAAACATAAGGCCCGCATCTATCACAAGAATATCTTTATCGTACTGCACCACGGTCATATTTTTGCCAATTTCACCTATACCGCCCAATGGTATAATGAGAAGTTTTTGCCCGTTTTTTGACAATAAAAAAACACCTCCAAAAAGTTGCTTTACAGCTTCCACGCCTTTTTCGAATTCTGGTTTTCCATATCGATGATAACTATATCCGGCCCGATTTTTTTTACGGCTTCCCAGGGGACTTCGGTATAGCTCCGTTCGCTCAATAAAAAGAATGCAGGTTTTTTATTTGGAATTAGCATGTAAATGATTTTGCCCGTGTTTTCATCCACCACCAGATCGGTACTGCCTATAATTCCAAGCCGCGCACCATCAAAAAGGTTTACTATTTCTTTTCCGCTCAATTCACCAAGTCTCATCTTAATTACCTCCCCTATATTTTATGAGGGGAAAGGCAATAAAATGCAAGCTTACATTCCAGTGTGGCCGAATCCGCCTTCACCTCTTAAAGTTTCATTTAACTCTTCCTTTTCATTAAACTCCGCTCTGATTACCCTGGATATCACCAGTTGCGCTATGCGATCACCCCTCTTAACAGTGAATTTTTGCTTTCCATGGTTTATTAATATTACCTTTATTTCTCCCCGGTAGTCCGCATCGATAGTCCCGGGGGCGTTTAACAAAGTAACGCCGTAATTGGCGGCCAAACCGCTTCTGGGGCGAATTTGAGCTTCGTAACCCGGAGGAAGTTCGATTATTATGCCAGTGGGAATAATTTTATACTCCCCGGGTTCAATATGCGTTTCTTCAAAAAGGTTGGCGGCAAGGTCCATTCCTGCAGCCTGTGGAGTCATATATTCTGGCAAAGGCAGATCTTCTGCCCCCTTTACTCTTTTAACACCGATTATTATTTTATCCAATTGATATTTCTCTCCTTTTACCGCCTTCATGTTCTTCATATATTTCGGCAAATTCCTGCCTCAGGTCAGTAAAAGTCCGTCCGGCCGTATGGTAGACCCGCGGCAGGTTATAGCGTAAATTAACTTTTCTTGCAGTAATTTCGACTATATCCCCGACGACAATATCTTTTAGGCCCGTGACATCGGCCATGCAGCTCTGCATGCCTATCTTCCCTATAATGTTACAGTATTGCCCGTTTATCCTGACCTTTCTGTCAAGGCTTGTAATGCCTGTACCGATTAATATTTGTTTTATGAATCCTTTCAGGCTCTCCCACAGGCCGCAAGGCTGGGAGACCTGGAGCTCCAGGCCATCGTAATATCCAAAAGGAATTACGGCCACCACAGTGGGCCTTTTAGTTTTAAACCTGTTACAATATCCCACATTATGACCGGCGGGTAACTTTTTAATAAAAACAACTTTTGAAAAAACCCTGGCCGGCTTTTGTATATCCAGAGGATGCGACGGACACAGCCCGTACATTAGATTCCCTATCCTTACCATATCCAGATGCATATCCGGATATTTTAAAGCGGCAGTACTGTTGCATGCGTGCTTCAAAGGGATATTATAACCTTCTTTTTCCAAGCGCTTTAAAACGGATTTAAATATATTAAACTGTTTCCTGGTTATGGTTTCGGAAAAAGCCGACGAAAAATGGGTGTACACTCCTTCTATATATATATTTTTAAAGCTGGTGTCTATTATTTTAAAAAATTCCACCGCATGTTCCGGTAAAATTCCAAACCTTCCAAACCCCGTATCCACTTTCAGGTGAATGCAGGCTTTTCTGTTCAATTTGACCGAGGCTTCGTTGAGGGCTTGTACCACATCAAAAGAACAGACGGTGGCGGTTAGATCATACTGTAACACCGTTTCTGCCTGTTCGGGCAAGATTACATTAAAGATAAGCACGGGAATTTTTATGCCGTTTTCTCTTAATGCAATTCCCTCTTCCAGGGTCGAAACCCCCAAATAATCCACGCCGTTTTCCACGGCACATCTGGCTACAGGTACAAGGCCGTGGCCGTAGGCATCGGCTTTAACCACCGCCAGCAGTTTGACATTCCCAATGTAATCCTTTACAGCTTTGATGTTTTTTGAGATCGCGTCCAGATCGATATCTACCCAGGAAGTTAGATCATGCATTTGTATAACCTTTCTATCATTATTTTATTATTTATTACAAGTATACATGAAATGACGGTCGATTTCAACTTCAAAATTGCTCTCCGAATAACAGTTCTCCGACTGTTGCTACTTTATACCCTTCGCGCCGCAAATTTTCAATTACTGTCGGCAGAGCTTTTACGGTGTCTTCGGTGGGGTGCATCAAAACTATTTTCCCGTTGCCGGCATGTTTCAGAATTTTGTTTACTATGTAGTTTACCCCGGGTTTCTTCCAGTCGATTGTATCGATAGTCCACATGATGACACTGTAGTTTAACGATTCGGCGGCTTTTATGGTGTTATCTGAAAATTCACCGTAAGGTGGTGCAAAAATCGAGGTCTTTTCTCCGGTAATTTTTTGGATTATTTCTTCCGCTTTTTTTATTTCCCGGAGATTCTGTTCAAGTGATAATTTTGCATGGTGAGCGTGGCTGTAGCCGTGGTTTCCAATTTCATGGCCTTTTGAATGAATTAATCTTAAAATCTCCGGGTATTTCTCCGCCCAGCGGCCTTCTATAAAAAAGGTTATCTTTACATTTTTTTCTTCAAAGATTTTCAGCATCTGTGGAATGTATTCGTTGCCCCATGCCACATTGCACGTAAAAGCCACAATCTTTTTATCGTTCGGCCCCTGGTATATGGGATTTGCCCTGTTGAAGGTTTCTACGCTGCTCGGTGTGTAAACCTTAAATAAAGTCCAGATAATTACAAAAAATACAAACAAACCGACCCCGAGGAATTTCTTAGATAATTTAAAGGTATAAAAGCCCATAACAACCGCCTTCCAATCTAAGCTCTAATAAATATTATTTTAAAAATATAAATTTATGACATAATTTTAAGCTCTGTTCGGGCTTTGAGGTGAGGTCATCGAAAAGATCATAAAAAAAACATAAACCGATGTGATTCGGTTTATGCTTCCGCCCGGCTCTTATGCTGTACACCTTCGTAAAGAACATCTTTATGGGATAGGTTTATCCGCCCCTGTTTATCGATATCCGTAACCTTGACAAGGATTTCATCGCCTATTTTAACCACATCTTCCACGCGCTTTACCCGATCCTTCGAAAGCTTTGAAATATGAATAAGCCCTTCCTTTCCCGGCAGGATTTCTACGAATGCGCCAAAATTGGTTATTCGTAAGACTTTGCCCAGATATATCTTGCCCACTTCCACATCCTGCGTGAGTTTCTGGACAATGTCCACGGCCTTTTTGCCTGCTTGTTCATCGGGTGCCGCAATATATATCCGTCCATCATCTTCTATATCAATTTTTACGCCGGTATCGGCAATGATTTTATTTATGGTCTTTCCTCCGGGGCCGATGACATCTCTTATCTTGTCGGGATCAATGGTGATGGTGAAAATCCTCGGGGCATAAGGAGACAGTTGTTTACGGGGTTCCGATATTACCGACAGCATCTTATCAAGAATGAACAGGCGCCCTTCTCTCGCCTGGGCGAGGGCCCTTCTCAGTATATCCTCATCTATTCCCTTTATTTTGATATCCATCTGGATGGCGGTAATGCCTTTTGCGGTACCCGCCACCTTAAAATCCATATCTCCCAAAAAATCTTCCATTCCCTGGATGTCGGTTAAAATTGTTATTTTATCGTCATGCTTTATCAGCCCCATGGCCACTCCAGCCACGGGGGCTTTAATTGGTACTCCCGCATCCATCAAGGCCAGTGTGGAACCGCAAACGCTGGCCATGGAAGTGGAACCGTTGGAGCTCAGGACTTCGGAAACGAGCCTGATGGTATAGGGAAATTCTTCTTCCGAAGGAATCATGGGTTCTAAAGCTCTTTCGGCCAGGGCGCCATGACCTATTTCCCTCCTGCCGGGCCCCCGCAGGACCCTGGTTTCGCCGGTGCTGTAAGGCGGAAAATTGTAGTGGTGCATGTACCTCTTCGACTCCTCAATACCCAGATCGTCAAGGATTTGAACATCTCCCAGTGCACCAAGGGTGGCTACCGTCAGGACCTGGGTTTGTCCCCTGGTAAACAATCCAGAGCCGTGAGTCCTCGGCAAAATTCCGACTTCGCAGGAAATGGGGCGTATCTGCGTACTGGTTCTGCCGTCGGGCCTTATTCCCTCATAGGTGATCATTTTGCGAACTTCTTCTTTTAAAATATTGTACAGGACGTCGGCTATTTCCTTTTCTTTTTCAGGGAAAATATCCTGGAAATGAACAAGAGTATCCTCGTTGATCTTTTCTATAAACGCCTCGCGCTCCTGTTTATCGTATATCCTTATGGCTTTCAGTATCTCCGGTGTCGCAAACTCTCGAACGGCCTTTTCCAGTTCCTCATCAACCTCGCTGATGGGGACTTCCATTTTGGGTTTGCCAATTTTTGCTATAATATCTTCCTGGAATTCCACTATCTTTTTTATTTCTTCATGCCCGAACATTATTGCATTTAACATTTCCTCTTCGGTCACTTCATTGGCGCCCGCTTCCACCATTAGAACCGCGTCTTTCGTTCCAGCCACCACCAGCCTCAGGCGGCTTCTCTCCGATTCGGCAACGGTGGGGTTTATCACGAATTTCCCATCGACAAGACCTACGGAAACAGCTCCAACGGGCCCGTCAAAAGGTATATCCGAAATACAAAGAGCCGCCGAAGCACCGTTTATGGCCACAATATCCGGGGTGTTATCCTGGTCCACCGATAGTATTGTAGCTATGACCTGCACATCGTTTCTGAAACCTTTTGGAAAAAGCGGTCTCAAGGGTCTGTCTATAACCCTTGCCGAGAGAATGGCTTTCTCGCTGGGCTTTCCTTCTCTTTTTATAAATCCTCCCGGTATCTTTCCTACGGCGTATAACCTCTCTTCATAATCCACCGTCAGCGGTAAAAAATCCACTCCTTCTCTGGGCTTTTTTGTGGCTGTGGCCGTCACCAGCACCACCGTGTCACCGTATCTTATTAGAACTGAACCGTTGGCCTGTTGGGCTAGCTTTCCCGTTTCTATAATCAGGGTCCGGCCTGCTATTTCTGTTTTAAATTGTTCCAAGAACGCGTTCCTCCCTTTTAAAAATTTGGTTTGAAAATATAATAATTTTTTATTCTACATCAAAAATATTATTTCCTTCTTTTATATAAATTTGAGCGGGGAGACCCCGCTCTTTATTTTCTCAAATCCAATTTGTCCACAAGGCTTCTATAGCGCTCGATATCCTTATCCCTTAAATAGTTCAGCAATGCGCGCCTCTTGCCCACCATCTGCAACAACCCCCTGCGAGAATGATGGTCTTTCTTATGGAGCTTCAGGTGTTCCGTCAGTTGGTTGATTCTTTCTGTAAGAATGGCAATTTGCACTTCGGGAGACCCGGTATCGTTCTCATGGGTCTTGTATTTTTCGATAATTTCTTTTTTGGCTTCCTTTGACAGAGCCATGGTGATCACCTCCTTACCTTTCAAATCCCCAGTTGCCCAGTATATCGCCGGAGCTTCGATTAACCGAGCAAGGGTTCATTTTACATATTTGATTTTATCATAGCTGCAAAAAAAAGTAAATTTTAAGATGAGAGGTTGTCCAGAATATTTTTCGCCTTAACAAAATCGCTTTTAACCTGGCAAATCAAATCTGAAACGCTGTCGAACTTTACCTCTCTTCGAATGCGGTCTATAAAAAATACCTCAATAGTTTCTCCGTAAATTTTTTGGTTGAAATTAAACAAATGCACTTCCAGAGTCACATGATTTTTGCCGAAAGTGGGTTTGGTTCCGATATTGGCCACGCCTTTAAAAGTCTTTTCCTGCCATTCAACCAACACGGCGTATACACCTGAGGCGGGTAACACTATATCCGGTGAGAAGGAGATGTTGGCTGTGGGAAAACCCAGCTTCCTCCCGACGGCGTCTCCATATACCACCGTCCCCTGGATGCCGAAAGGCCTTCCCAAAAAAGCACCGGCCTTTTTTACATCACCGTTGCTGATCAGGGACCTTATAAGAGTGCTGCTGACTATTCTCCCTTCATAGGTAACAGGAGGTATTACAACCGTATCGATGCCTTCTGCGCGGCAAATATCTTCCAATACATGGGCGGTACCTTCGCCCTTATATCCAAACCTGTAATCAAATCCCACCAATACCACTCTCGCCCTGCATTTTTCTATCAATATGTCATAAATAAAATCTTTATAATTCATTTTTGAGAATTCTCGAGTAAAAGGAACCAAAACCAAATTGTCTATCCCAAAACTCTCTATTATCTTTTCTTTCTGTTTCAGGTTCAAGAGCAGGGGGTCTGCTTTATCGGAACGCAAAATCTTTGATGGATGAGGTTCAAACGTGAGAATGGTGGATTGAAGATTTCTTATTTTTGATTGTTTGACCAGTTCTTTTATCAGTTTCTGATGGCCCAGATGGACGCCGTCAAAATTTCCCAGGCCGCAGGCGGTAGGTGTGGAAATATTTAAAGAGGATAATTCTCTGTAAATGTTCATCTTTTCCCTCAATCCTAAATAAAAGATTTGACAACGCGCACAATCGTTCGCTGATTTTTTTGTAAAACCTCGCCAATCCCCAAAAAACGGCCGTTACCGTAAACCCTGACCAGGTCGCCGGCTTTAATTTTTGCTTGATTCTGATCGACGCTATAAACCTTTCCTTTCGAGAAAAGTCTTTCGTCAATAAACGAAATTTCTATGCCGGGTATACCCTCAAGACAGCTATCGATGGGTTTAATTATTTTATCTAATTCATTGTTCAGCACATACTGTTCAATTTCTTCAAGCGTCAGTGAATTGTTTATACCAAAAGGTCCCGAACCGGTTCTAACCAGGCAGGAAAGGCACGCCCCGCAACCCAGCTCCCGACCTATATCCTCACAAAGGGTTCTTATGTAGGTCCCTTTGGTGCAGGTAACTTTAAAAATTGCTCTATCCCCACGAAAATCAAGCAGCTCCAGGGATTTTATTTCAACGGTTCTGGGCTTTCGTTCCACGGTGATACCTTTTCTGGCCAGCTCATAGAGTTTAACTCCTCTGTAATGTACAGCTGAGTACATCGGAGGAATTTGTTCGATGACTCCTGTAAACTTTTTTAAAGCTTGCTTTATTTTTGGAATATCTACACGTATCTCGCTGGTCGCTACGACATTTCCCGTTGAGTCCCCTGTATCGGTGACGACTCCCAGGATCATTTCGGCCACGTACTCTTTATCGTAATCCTCAAAAAACTGTATGGCTTTGGTGGCCTTGCCTATAAAAACGGGCAGCACTCCGGCAGCGGCGGGATCCAAAGTGCCGCCATGGCCGATCTTCTTAATTCCGATCAGTTTTCTGAGGCGATTTACCACATCGTGAGAAGTCATTCCTGGAGGTTTTAATACATTCATTATTCCCTTCAACCGGATTCCCCCGACAGATGCATGATAATGGATTTCAACACGGCATCCCTGGCTTCCCAAAGAGACGTTTTTAAAATGCACCCCGATGCCCTTGCATGACCGCCGCCGCCAAAATCCTCCGCAATTTTACTTACATCAAGCCATTCGTTTGATCTCAAACCCACTTTTATAAAGTCTCCTGTTTCCCTGAACAGGACGGCCACTTCCACTCCTTCTATTTCCCTGGCGTAGTTTATGATCCCGTCAGTGTCTTCTTCCCTGGCGCCGGAAGTTTCCATCATGCTTTTTGTTATATACATGCTTGCGACTTTTCCGTCCCCGGAAATTTCAAGGGTATCCAGGGCGGATTTCAACAAAAATATGGAGCTCAGGCTTTTTGTCTCGAAAACGCGGCGGCTAACAAAATCCGGCCGAACACCCATTTCCACTAGCTCGGCCAGGATTTTCAGTGAAAAAGGGGTCGTATTGGAGTAACGCGCAGAGCCGGTATCGGTGACAATTGATGTATACAGACATAATGCTATTTCGTAATCTATCCGAGTTATTCTTTTTATAAGACGGTAAACTATTTCACCGGCAGATGAAGCCTTGCTGTCCACCAGATTGATATCCCCGAAAAAGGAATTGCTCTTGTGGTGGTCAATATTTACTACAATATTCCCCAAATCTTTTAATGCTCTTCCAAAACCCAGCCTCTGTGTGTCACCGCAGTCAAGGGATATAACCACATCGCATTTATTTACATGCGCTCTAATAATATCATCGCTCCCAGGTAAAAACTTGTATTTTTCAGGGATGGCATCGTTGATAACCGCAAATACAATTTTCCCCTCTTTTTTTAAAGCCAGGGCCAGAGCAAGTAAAGAACCGACACTATCGCCATCAGGCATTATATGGGAGGTAATGATAAAAGTTCGATTGTCTCTAATAATACGACTTAAAATATCCAGCTCCAAATCCATATCCATTTCAGCCGTCTCCATCCCTTTCGTCGTTTGGACCGGCTATTTCTTTAAGCAGTTTTGAAATGTAAATTCCGTATTCGATGGAGTTATCGATCTTAAACGAGATTTCAGGAAGAAACTTTAGCTGAACTCTGTTAGCCAATTCCTTCCGAATAAAGCCCTCGGCATTTTTTATGCCCTCCATAACCCTGTTTTTGGTTATCTCATCGCCGTACATGCTAAGAAATATTTTGGCATGCCTGAGGTCTCGAGTTACTTCCACTTTCGTTACAGAGATTAAACCGCTTATCCTTGGGTCTTTTAAGTCTTTATTTATTATTTGGCTGACAGCTCTTTTTATCTCCTCTGCCACCCTTTCACTGCGCGAAAAGTCCACTTTATAAGCCTCCTTAAAGCCCTCATCTTTCCACAGGCTTTATTATGAAAGCTTCCAGCACATCCCGTTCCTTTATATCGTTGAATTTTTCCAGGCCTATACCGCACTCAAAACCGCTTACAACTTCTCTGACATCATCTTTAAACCTTTTCAACGAAGCTATCCTGCCCTCATGCACCACAACTCCATTCCGCAAAACGCGTATCTGGGCGTTTCTTGTGATTTTGCCTTCAGTGACGAAACAACCCGCCACGACGCCCACCGTCGGAACTTTGAACAGCGCCCTGACTTCCGCACGCCCCAGAACCACCTCTTCGTACTGAGGTTCCAGCATTCCCTTCATGGCAGCCTGAATATCATCCACCACATCGTATATTATCCTGTAAGTCCTGATGTCGATATGTTCCCTTTCCGCAAGTTTTTTTGCATTGGAGTCGGGCCTCACATTGAAGCCGATGATGATGGCATTAGACGCGGAAGCCAGCATTATATCACTTTCGGTTATGGCCCCCACTCCGCAGTGAATAATTTTTACCTGGACCTTATCTGTGGAACACTTCTCAAGGGCCTGTTTCAAAGCTTCTATGGACCCCTGGACATCGGCTTTCACAATAATATTCAGTTCCTTTACTTCCCCTTTTTGCATCTTTTCAAACAGCTGGTTCAAAGAAATCTTTTGAGGGGTGGTCAATTCTGTTTCTCTGTGAAGCTGTTTGCGGTTTTCTGCAGCTTCCTTGGCTTCTTTTTCACTCGAGACTACCCTCAATATATCGCCGGCATTGGGAACTTCGGAAAGCCCCACGACCTCCACCGGTATGGAAGGGCCAGCGGACTTTATTTTTTTGCCCCGCGAATCAAATAAAGCTCTGACCTTACCGTATGCTGTACCTGCCAGTACAGGGTCGCCGACTTTTAGAGTCCCCCTCTGGATCAGAACGGTGGCGACGGGGCCCCGCCCTTTGTCCAATTTCGACTCTATGATAACACCCCTTGCTTTTGCATTATAATTTGCCTTAAGCTCAGACATCTCAGCCACCAGCAAAATCATCTCCAGAAGGTGGTCGATGCCTTCCCTGGTTTTGGCCGAAACGTTTACAAAAACCGTGTCGCCACCCCACTCTTCGGGAATCAGGCTATATTCGGCCAGTTGCTGCTTAACCCTTTCTGGATTTGCAGTAGGTTTATCTATCTTGTTAATTGCCACTATTATGGGAACTCCGGCGGCTTTGGCGTGATTTATGGCTTCCACTGTCTGGGGCATGACGCCGTCGTCGGCGGCCACCACCAGTACCGCGATATCGGTAACTTTCGCCCCCCTGGCCCTCATGGCCGTGAAGGCTTCATGGCCGGGAGTATCCAGGAAAATAATGCTCTTGCCGTTTATCTCCACCTGAGATGCGCCTATGTGCTGTGTGATTCCACCGGCTTCCTGAGCGGTCACATTTGTTTTCCTTATGGCGTCAAGAAGCGAAGTCTTGCCGTGATCCACATGCCCCATTACAGTAACCACGGGCGGTCTTGGCTTTAAATCTTTGGGGTCGTCTTGTTCTTCGGACAGGATGTTGTCGACGCCCTCATTTTCGCGCTCCGCATCAAATCCAAACTCCTTAGCTAAATTTTTGGCAGATTCAAAGTCTATCTCGGCGTTTATATTCACCATTAAACCAAAATCCATAAGCCTTTTTATAATCTTAACGGGTTCTATGTTTAACCGGCTGCCGAGCTCTTTAACGCTTATTTTATCAGGAAGGGTTATGGTCTTCATTTTGGATTCGATCGGTTCTTCCACCTTTTTCTCTGCCTTTTCAGCTTTTACCGCCACCGCTTCACCTGTCTTGTCGGGTTTCGGTGCGTTTTTGCTGACTTCTTCGTTGATTAAATCTATTATCAATTGCGCCGTATCATCTTCCAGAGTGCTCATGTGATTTTTTACGTTCACATCCAGGTCTTCTAAAATCCAGATAAGCTTTTTGCTTGAAACACCTAGTTGTTTGGCCAGTTCATACACGCGAAGCTTTGTCAATATCCCCCACCCCCGTTAAAAAATTAATGCGCTTCAAAACTTCCTTGGCTAAACCCTTATCGGCAACTCCAACTACCTTACGGTCTTCTTTCCCTATGGCTTTGCCAAGATGGCCGGATTTACCCCATAAAATTACCTGGACTTTGTGGCGATCGCACAAATCAAAAAATTTTTTTCTGGTGTTTTCAGAAGCGTCTTCCGAAATTATTACCAGAAAAACTTTTCTTGAGCCAACGGCCCTTTCCACGGCCTCCTGACCTGAGATTATCTTTCTTGCTTTTTGTGCAATACCCAGAAGGGAAAGAACACCGTCGGCCCTCATGTTTTAGTCAAATCCTCCTTCAGACGGGCTATGATTTCTCTGGTGACATTAAAGTCCAGAGCCTTTGAGAGGCGCTCCTCCTTTAAAGCCAACTCCAGGCATTTTGGGTCCTTGCAAAAATAAGCTCCCCGCCCGGATTTTTTCCCCGTGGGGTCTATTTCTATACGGCCGTCAGGGGTCCTGACTATTCTCGTCAATTCCTTCTTCGGCTTCATTTCCCTGCAACCGAGGCACATGCGATGGGGTATCTTTTTAGGACTCATTTCCATCCCCTCTTACACTTTCTTTTGATGTGTTTTGAGAATCCGAACTTTTGATGTCGATTTTCCATCCGGTAAGTTTCGCCGCTAGCCTGGCGTTCTGGCCTTCCTTGCCTATCGCCAGAGAAAGCTGGTTTTCTGCCACCAGCACCCGCGCGATTTTAGTATTCTCTTCAACCTCCACACTTAAAACTCTGGCCGGGCTTAAGGCGTTGGAAATATATGCCGATATGTTTTTATCCCATTTAATTATGTCTATTTTTTCGCCTTTCAACTCCTCCACAATGGACTGAACCCTGGCACCTTTGGGCCCCACACAGGCACCCACCGGGTCCACATTTTCATCTTTTGAGTAAACGGATATTTTTGTTCTTGAGCCTGCTTCCCGGGCGATACCTTTAATTTCCACTATGCCTTCGTAGATTTCGGGCACCTCAAGCTCAAAAAGCCTTTTTACCAATCCAGGGTGAGATCTGGAAACCGTTATCTGAGGGCCTTTTGTGGTCTTTTTCACCTCAAGGATGTATACCTTTATCCTGTTGCCCGGCGTATACGTTTCAGTTGGAATCTGTTCATTCGGAGGAAGGATGACTTCTACTCTGCCGAGGTCTATAATCACGTTTTTCTTGTCAAACCTCTGGATTACACCTGTTACGATATCGGTTTCTCTGCCGGAAAATTCTTCGAAAATGATATTTCTTTCGGCTTCCCTTATCCTTTGCATTACAACCTGTTTGGCCGTCTGTGCGGCTATTCTTCCAAATTTTTTAGGAGTTACCTCTATGGAGATGACGTCACCTATTTTCGCCGTGGGGTTGATAGCCAGGGCATCGTTTATGTCTATTTCAAGCAGCGAATCTTTGACTTCGTTAGTGACGATCTTTTTGGAAAAAACCTTTACCTCTCCGGTATCTCTATCGATATTTACCGACACGTTTTGGGCAGACCCGTAATTCTTTTTATAAGCGGAAATTAAAGAAGCTTCCAGGGCCTCGAGCAGTATTTCTTTTGAAATACCTTTTTCTTTTTCTATCTGCTCTATGGCTTCAATAAATTCAATATTCATTTTTCACTCCCCGTTCCATTTGAATTTCAATTTGGCCGATGATATTTTATCCCTGGGAATTTTATATTCCTTCCCGTCATCCAGAGTTACGATGCCGTTTGAATAATCTTTTAATGTGCCGTTAAATACCTTTTTGCCTTCCACCGGTTGAAAGGTTTTGATTTCTACGAAGGAGCCCACAAACTTTATAAAATCTTTTTCATTTTTTAGGGGCCTTTCCACGCCCGGTGAAGACACTTCAAGAATATAGCTGCAGGGAATCGGATCTATGATATCCAGCCGCCTGCTTATTTCCTCGCTTATCTCCTGACAGTCGTCAATGGTTATACCCCCGGGTTTATCTATATAATAGCGCAAGTACCAGTGGCCCGCTTCCTTTACAAACTCCATATCCACAAGCTCAAAATTCTTTTTGTCTACCGTTTCCTGCCCTATTTTTCGCAACTTTTCCATCACATTATTTTTTAACAAACATAACCACCTCGACAAATTTCTTTTGCGCACTACAATTGCAATATTAATATTAAAGAGTGGGAATTTACCCACTCTGCGCGATGTTCCACTATTACCTCTTATACATTATAACACAGTAAAATTCCCAATGCAACATTAAAAAAGGCTTATCTGATTTGTCTCTTGAAGATTTTTAAGAACTCCGTTTCGCTTTAACATTTGAATGACGTTTTTTGTCACCCTGGTTCTCTGACGGAGGTCTTCGATTGAAGTGAATTTTCCCTTTTTTCGTTCACGATCGATATTTTGCGCGGCGGCCAAGCCCAATCCCTGCAGTGCGGTAATGGGAGGTAAAATACCGTCTTTTGTGATTTTAAATCTTTTTACGCCGGATTTATACAGGTCGATGGGGACAAATCTGATACCCCTCATGAACATTTCATTGGCAACCTCCAAAATCGTAAAAAGATTTTTTTCCTTTACGCTCAACTCCCTCTCCTTTTTTTCAAAATCCGCCATGACTTCCCTGATTTTTTTGGGCCCCTGTAAAATCAACTCCGCGTCAAAATCATCCGCCCTTACGGTAAAGTATGTGGCATAAAAGGCTTCGGGGTAATGGACTTTAAAGTAAGCTATTCTGAAGGCCATTATCACGTAGGCCACGGCATGAGCTTTTGGGAACAGATATTTTATTTTCTTACATGAGCTTATAAACCACTCGTCTACGTTATGCATTCTCAGTTTTTCTTCAAACTCGGGTTTCAATCCCTTGCCTTTTCTCACATCTTCCATGACTGAAAAAGCTATCTTCGGTTCCACTCCTTTGTTCAAGAGATAAATCATGATGTCGTCCCTGGTGGCGATTACGTCTTTTAATGTGGCCGTTTTGCTTTTAATTAAATCCTGGGCGTTATTAAGCCATACATCGGTCCCGTGCGACAGGCCGCTTATTCGCACCAGTTCGGAGAAAGTGGTAGGCCTGGTATCTTCCAGCATCTGCCTTACAAATCTTGTTCCAAATTCCGGAACCCCGAGAGTTCCCACCGATGTCCCTATATCTTCAGGCTTAAGTTTAAGGGATTCCAGCGACGAAAAAATTGCCATGGTATCCCTGTCGTCAAGCGGTATTTTTTTTGCATCGACACCGGTTTCCTCCTCCAGCATTTTTATTACCGTAGGGTCGTCATGGCCGAGAAGATCCAGTTTCAACAGCCTGCTGCTGATGGAGTGGTAATCAAAATGAGTGGTTATTACCCCTGATTCTTTATCATCGGCCGGGTACTGAATCGGTGTAAACTCAAAAATCTGCATATCCCTCGGGACAACCATCAAACCTCCCGGGTGCTGGCCCGTAGTCCTTTTGACGCCCGTAATACCGGAAACCAGCCGTTTAATTTCATAACTGGAAGCGTTTATATTTTTTTCTTCAAGGTAAGACTTCACAAAACCAAAGGCGGTCTTTTCGGCGATGGTAGAAATTGTTCCGGCTCTAAATACATATTCCCTGCCGAACAGTTCTTCGGTAAACTTGTGCGCCCTCGATTGATATTCGCCCGAAAAGTTAAGATCAATATCGGGCACCTTGTCTCCCTCAAAGCCCATAAAAACTTCGAACGGGATGTTGAACCCTTCTTTTTTCATTGGTGAATTGCATTCAGGGCAGTTTTTATCAGGCAGGTCCGGCCCCACCAGCCCCTCCGCTTTTTCCACAAAAATGGATTTTCTGCACTTTGGGCACAGGTAGTGAGGAGGCAGGGGGTTAACTTCGGTAATGCCGCACATGGTGGCCACCAGTGACGAACCGACAGACCCTCTGGAGCCCACAAGATAGCCGTCATCAATGGACTTTTTGACCAGCTTATGCGCAATTAAATATATTACCGAATATCCGTGATTTACAATGGAATTCAATTCGCGCTCTATCCTTTTTTGAACTATCTCAGGCAGTTCTTCGCCGTAAAGTTCCCGGGCGCGCTTGTAAGTCATATTTACAATTTCACTTTCGGCTCCTTCGATCTTGGGAGGATATAATTCGTCGGGCACCGGTTTTATATCGTCATCAATTTCATCGGCTATTTTGTTTGTGTTTACGACGACCACTTCATGGGCAGCTTCCGGCCCAAGGTATTCGCACTCTTTCATCATTTCGTCGGTGGTCCTTAAATATAGGCCGGATTCCTTATCGGCGTCCTGATAACCCTGGGCTGCCAGCAGTATTTTTCTGTATATTTCATCCCATTTGTTTATAAAGTGCACGTCGCCGGTCATTACAACGGGTTTGTTAAACTTTTTTCCAAGAGCGTAAATATTGATGTTTAATTCTTCAAGCCTCTTGCGGGATTTCACCGTTCCTTTTTCTATTAAAAAAGCGTTGTTGCCGATGGGCTGTATTTCCAAAAAGTCGTAAAACCTCACTATCCGCTCGATTTTCTCCCGGCTGTGGCAGTGGAGTAAGGCTTGATATAGTTCACCCGCCTGGCATCCTGATCCTATAATCAACCCCTGTCTGCGAGAGTTCAGTAAGGATTTAGGAATTCTGGGATGCCTGTAAAAATATTCGAGATGGGCCATAGAAACCAGTTCATACAGGTTTTTCAGCCCTTCTTTGTTTTTTACAAGAATGGTAGTATGGTAAGAGTTAAGATGGGCCGCACTTTTATTTAATTTTAAAATATCATTTATAGATGCAAGATTTTTTATGCCCTGTTCATCCAGTCTTGCCAAAAGCTCCTTCAAAATTAGCGCCGCCGTATTCGCGTCGTCCACAGCCCGGTGATGGGTGCCCATTTTTATGTTCAGCTTTTTGGCCAGAGTGTCCAGCCTGTGATTTTTTATATCGGTAAACATTATTTGAGAAAGGGACAAAGTATCCAACACTCTGTTTTCAAAGGGAATTTTCAGTGTTTCGCACTCCCTCCTTATAAACCCCGAATCGAATTCCGCATTATGGGCTACAAAAACGCCGTCTCCCAGGAATTTCATGAATTCCGGCAGGGCCCGCTCAATAGAAGGGGCTGAGTCAAGCGTTTCCCGGGTAATCCCCGTTAAATTTGTAATTTCCAGAGGCAGGGGTTTCCGGGGTTTTACAAAAGTGGCAAATCGGTCGACAATTTCACCGCCTTGCATCTTAACGGCGCCGATTTCTATTATTTCGTCGCCGTCAAAGGAAAGCCCTGTAGTCTCTATATCCGTCACGACAAAAACCGCATCCGACAAACTGAGGGAGGGGGGGTTTTCCATTACCGGAAATTCGTCATCGAAGATGTATGCTTCGATGCCGTATATCGGTTTTACACCGCTG
This sequence comes from Thermorhabdus hydrogeniformans, assembly GCF_049310025.1. Lineage (NCBI taxonomy): Bacteria > Bacillati > Bacillota > Clostridia > Thermosediminibacterales > Tepidanaerobacteraceae > Thermorhabdus > Thermorhabdus hydrogeniformans. The sequence goes on from NZ_JBJYKD010000009.1 coordinate 21,233, forward strand.
TTTCTTGAAGCTTCATATATTTCCGGAAAGGCCTGAACCACTCCGTGATCCGTGAAGGCGACGGCTTTGTGGCCCCAGGCTTTAACCGTTTTAATAATATCCTTTGGCGAACATACGGCATCCATGGAACTGTAACGGGTGTGCAAGTGCAGTTCCACCCTTTTTTCAGGATAATTGTCCAGCCTTTCGGGTTTTTTGGCAATATTGACGTCCTGAGCCAAAAGTTCAAATTCGCCGGAAAATTTATTCTTCTCTATTTTCCCCCTGATTTTAAGCCAGGTACCTTCCTGCAGGCTCTCTTCCGCCATTTTTTTATCACCGGGTAAAAACACTTTTACCGCCAAGGAACCTCTAAAATCCGTTAAACCGAAGGTGACAAGGAGGTTCTTATTTTTCGTCTCGCGCTTTTCGATATTGAATATCTCACCCTCGACGATAACTTCCGCGTCTTCCTGCACGGCCTCGTGAAGGGGAATTGGTGTTCCGGAAACGGTCTTTCCTATAACAACTTCGGAATTATTTTCGGACCTGTTCCTGTTATTGGCGGAATCATTTGAGCAGTCTTTGTTATTTTGGCTCAAAACCGATTCAACTATTTTTCTGTCTTCTTCATAAAAGTCATATGGAATGTCATAGGGCTCTTCTTCTATTTTTTCCCTGAAAATCACCTTCAGATTTAAACCTAAACCTCTCAGGTAACGCTCTGCTAATGATGAGATTTTTTTCTTTTGCAGAAATTCGATTCCGTTTTTTTCCACGTATATATACAGGCTTTCTTTTTCCACTTCCCATGAACTGTTCAACATCCAGAGCCTTGCTGACGGTGCATGGGTAAAAACGTGTTTTAATAGACCTGACCAGCTTCTTTTCAATTCTTCTTTTATGTCTTTTTTAACGTCGGAGCTATGCAGGTATAAATTTAGCTTCGAACAGCCGCCGAGATTTTTAAGCAGGCAGTTTCTGAGTTTTTTTAATTCATTTTCGGAAAATTTTTGTTCTGATTTCAAATACACTTCGATTTTGCGTTCTTTAATATCCACCAGTACTCTTTCAATCCAGGCGGTGGAGATGATTTTAATCTCCTCCCCGCCGAAAGCCGTAAGGTCTTTGCTGCTAAGTAGATCTTTTAGATTTATCATATCTCTCCCTCATTTTCCTAGAGGTCGTTTTCAATATCATAAATTCCATCAATCTGAAGCAACCTGGCAATTACGTCGTTTATCGCCACATTGGAAGGGAATCTCACAAAAAGGGAAATAAGCAACTTATCGTCTTCCAGGTTCTGCATTTTTATGCTCCTTATATTTATATTCATTTCTCCGAGAACCGAGCCTATTTTGCCTATCTGGCCCGGTCTGTCCTTTATAACCAGTGAAATTTGTTGCAAAAACCTTTTTTTAATTATGTAGTTTTCAATCCGTGAAAAGGAAATCAATGTCACAAAAGTCAATAAAGTGGCCAGGATCGCTGCAAAATAAAAGCCGCTGCCGACGGCCAGGCCGATAGCCGCCACCGTCCATAAACTGGCGGCCGTGGTCAGGCCTCGAACAGTGGCTCCCTCCCGGATGATAGTCCCCGCGCCTAAAAAGCCTATGCCGCTCACCACTTGAGCTGCTATTCGGGCCGGGTCGGGACTGGCGATACCTCTGAACTCCTCGAAGATATATATGGAAACCAGCATTGTAAGCGCGGAGCCCCCGCAAACCAGGATATGAGTCCGAAAGCCGGCCGGCCTGTTGACACTCTCACGCTCAATGCCTATAACGCCCCCGAGTAAAATGGAAAGTAAAAGCCTGAGGGTCAATTCCACCTGGCTAATGGGCATTTAAAACACCTCTAGTTTGAGTTTTATAACACAAAAGATTATATCACGGTACATCTTCAACCTGGACAAAAACCCCGGGATTACCCCTCTCTTTTCCTCTTTCATCACATGTGTCAAATCCTTAAGATAGACTTGTTTTACTTTTATTTTTTCCCTCTCGGCCATAATGGTAAGGGCCATTTCAAGGCCGTAATCTTTGACCTTATACTTTTCAAGTCTGTCAAACAACTTTCTTTTGACCGCCCTTTGCCCGGAGAGAAAAGGAGTAATTTTTTGCGCCAGGTCCGTAGCCCCACGGCCGTTTTTAAAAATGCCAATGGTCATATCCACATCTCCATTAAGCACCGGCGTTAAAAGCCCGTATATGTGTTCCTCTTTTAACCCAATCAGATCCGCGTCCATCAACAGTATGACATCGGCGCTGGTGCTCTTCACCCCGGCCAAAACGGCGGCGCCCTTGCCCAGGTTTTGGGGGAGCTCCACAACGCGGACTTCAAAAGACTTTGCAACAGAAACCGTATTATCTGTGGAACCGTCGCTCACCACAATGATCTCGTCCACAATTTTTACCGGGATCAATGCCCTGATCACATCGCCTATAGTTTTTTCTTCATTGTAAGCCGGTATTACAGCCGCTACCGACATAAAGCCACCCCTTGATTTTAATTAATATGCCCGGCCATTAAAAATTTACCACAGCCTATAAAAAATATCAACAATATCCATCCGGTCTTCAAGATTCAATCTTTCAGTTGCGACTTCACCAGTACATGTCAACCGCAAGCCTTTCTCAGCTTGCTATAAAAAAGAAAAGGAACCGTTTTAATGAAATAATCTCCCTCACTTATTACTATAATAACGGTTCCTCCCGGATAATTTCGTTAAAATTCTCGTAGTTTTTAATAGGATTTCGCGAAATAAACGGTTTTGCCTGCTTCTCTGCCGCAAACTATACACCTGCCGGGCTTGTACTCCTGGTCAAAAGGTATGCAACGAAGTGTGGCTCCGGTATTTTCCTTGACGTATTTTTCACACTCTCCGCTTTCACACCAGTGGGCTTTAATGAACCCCTTTTTTTCTTCTATTACCCGTTTGAATTCCTCAAAATCATTTACTTCGGTTATATTTTCCAGCATGAATTTTTTGGCCTGCTGGAACATGTTGTTTTGAATGTCCTCCAGCAGCTGCTTTAACCTGGTACGAGCCTCCGATTCTGCTACGGACATTTTCTCGCCCGTATCCCTCCTCACCAGGACAACCTGATTTTTTTCAACATCCTTTGGACCGATTTCAAGCCGGACGGGCACACCCCTCATTTCCCATTCGTTGAACTTCCAGCCCGGGGTGTACTCATCGCGGTCATCGAGTTCAACCCTAAATTCGTTCTTTAAATTGGAATACATTTCCCGCGCCCTATTCAGAACGGTTTCCTTTTGCTGTCCGGAAATAGGCACAATTATTACTTGAATCGGGGCTATTCTTGGAGGCAGCTTTAGCCCTCTGTCATCCCCATGGGTCATAATTATGGCTCCGATAAGGCGTGTGGATACCCCCCAGGACGTCTGCCATACGTATTTTAACTGCCCGTCCCGGTCCAGGAAAGTAATATCAAACACCCTGGAAAAATGCTGGCCCAGGTTATGCGACGTCCCGGCCTGAAGGGCTTTTCCATCGCTCATCATGGCTTCGATGGTATAGGTGCGCAGGGCGCCCGCAAACTTTTCATTTTCGGATTTTCTGCCCTTGATTACAGGCACGGCCAGATCGCTCTCCACAAAATCCCTGTAAACTTCCAGCATTTTCAGGGTCTCTTCTTCCGCGTCTTCTTCCGTTCTGTGAGCGGTATGGCCTTCCTGCCATAAAAACTCCGCGGTCCTTAAGAATGGTTTGGTACTTTTTTCCCATCTGACCACATTGCACCACTGGTTGATCAGCACCGGCAAATCCCGCCAGGATTTTATCCATTTGGAATACATGCTGCAGATTATGGTCTCGGAGGTGGGCCTCACCGCTATGCGCTCCGCCAGTTCCTCCTGCCCGCCGTGGGTAACCCACGCCACTTCTGGAGCAAACCCCTCAACGTGTTCGGCCTCTTTTTTAAGAAGCGTCTCAGGAATAAACAGCGGAAAGTAGGCATTTTTATGGCCCGTGGCTTTAAAGCGGCGGTCCAAAAGCTGCTGCATGTTTTCCCAGAGGCCGAAACCGTAAGGCCTGATGACCATGCATCCACGGACGGGAGAATAATCAGCCAGTTCGGCTTTAAGTATCACATCAACATACCATTGGGAAAAATCCCTGGATTTGGGTGTAATTTCTTTTACAAACCCGTTTTCCATACTTCTTCCCCTTTCTGCAAGTATTAAAAAACCTTCGCGCTGAAGGGGCGAAGGTTTCGCGGTACCACCCTACTTTGGGATAATACTCCTTTAAATAACGGTACAACCGGCATGGCTGCGGACTCGGGAGGCGGGTTCAAAAGCTCTCGACGGTAGCCTTCTCAGCCTTTGAGGTCTACTCTCTTTGCGTCAAGCAGGCTTTTTACTATTCTCCTTCATTATCGTTTAAATCTGTTCTATTTTACGCATATTTTACCAGATGAATTTTTTTTTGTCAAATATGCTGTGAATCTATCATTTTTTGAATTTCACGTAAAAGTTCGTCCGCGGCCTCCTCTTCCGGAACCGTCCTTATGATCTGCCCCTTTTTAAAGATCGAGACTACACCGCGACCGCCGGCGATTCCTATATCGGCTTCTCTTGCCTCTCCGGGGCCGTTGACCACGCATCCCATCACGGCCACCTTCAAGGGGGCTTTGATGCCCTTTAGTTTTTCCTCAACCTTCCTTGCAATACCAATCAAATTGATCTCAGTCCTGCCGCAGGTGGGGCACGAAATAAAGTTTATCCCGTCTTTCCGCAGGTTCAGGCTCTTTAAAATCTCATATCCAACTTTAACCTCATCGACCGGATCCCCGGTCAGAGAAACCCGGATCGTATCGCCTATCCCTCTGTATAACAGCACTCCAAGCCCCACCGCCGACTTGACGGTGCCTGTGAACATCGTCCCGGCCTCGGTTATTCCAAGATGAAACGGGTAATCCACTTTTTGCGCCATCAGCTCATAAGATTTTATGGTAGAAATGACATCGGAAGACTTGAGTGAAATAACTATGTCATAAAAGCTCATTTCCTCCAGAATTTCTATGTGTCGAAGCGCGCTTTCGACCATGGCCTGGGGGGTAGGCTTTTTGTATTTTTCCAGCAGGTCTTTTTCAAGAGAACCGGAATTTACGCCGATCCTTATGGGAACACGTCTTTTTTTGGCAACATCGACAATTTTTTTAACCCTCTCCTTTCCGCCTATGTTGCCGGGATTGATCCTGAGCCCGTCGGCCCCCTGATTTATCGCTTCAATGGCCAGCCTGTAGTCGAAATGCACGTCTGCCACCAATGGAATGTGAATTTGTTTTTTAATCGCGGAAATGGCCCTGGCGCTGTCCAGGTCGGGTACTGCCACCCGGACAATTTCACAGCCGGCTTCCTCAAGAAGCAAAATCTGCTTTACGGTGGCTTCTACGTCACATGTCCTGGTATTGGTCATTGACTGCACGGTAATGGCGCTGTCTCCACCAATTCCAACGTCCTTCAACATCACTTTTCTCGTTTTCCGCCTTTTAATGCAATCCGACATTATCGATCTCCTTCTTTAAAAGATGTTGAATCTCATTATGTCTTTATAAAATATGAAAATCATCAAAATCATGAGTAGAGTGAAGCCTATGAAGTGTATCAATCCTTCTTTCTCGGGTTCAATGGGTTTCCCCCTCAAGCCTTCTAAGCCCAGGAAAAAAAGTCTGCTGCCGTCCAAAGCGGGTATGGGCAATAAATTAAACAACCCCAGGTTTATGCTGATTATGGCCGCCAGGTACATAAGATTAAAGATGCCCACTTTGGCTGCCTCTCCTATCAGGTGGACAATGCCTGCGGGCCCCACCACATCGGCTTTGGTTTTGCCCGTCAGTGCCTGCACAAGGCCGTATAAAACCATTTTTGAAACCAAAAACGTTCGTTGGGCGCCTGACCTGATGCTTTCTGCAAAGGAATGCTTTACTACCACGGACTTGATACCTATTATCCCTCTTTGAGTTTCCGGCTCCACCGCCGTCTTTAAATTATAGGTAAAGTATTTGCCATCCCTCATCACCACAACCTTAATATTTTTTCCGGGCTTCCGGCTTATTATATTCACTACTTCCTCCCAGTTGTTGACCCTGACACCATCAATGGAATAGATCGCATCCCCGCTTTTAATACCCGCATAATAGGCGGGCTCCCCCGGTATTACACTTATTCTGGTGGTGGCCACACCAGCAAAAAAACCTATGGCGGTCATCAGCAGGACGGCCAATACGAAATTCATTGCCGGGCCGGCAAAAATGACCGCTGCGCGGAATAAAACCGGTTTGTTGTTAAAGGCTCTGGGGTCGGTTGTTTTTTCATCCTCCCCTTCCATTTTTACAAAACCCCCCAGGGGTAAAATTCTTATAGAATAATCGGTTTCTCCGAATTTTATTTTAAAAATCGCGGGGCCCATACCAAGGCTGAATTCTCTAACTTTGATATCCGATATTTTCGCCAGTAAAAAATGGCCGAATTCATGGAAAAACACCAGCATCCCAAATACTATTAAGGAAGCAACTAACGTATACAAACTCTTCACCTTCCGTAATTTATGCTCTTCCCTTTACCAGAGGAGGAATAATCCCGGAATGGATAAGTGCCCTGACGATTACCACCGTTAAGGGTCCTATGAACAAGCCCGTAAATCCGAACACTTTTATACCCAAATAAATTGAAAACAGAGTAAGCAGGGGGTCAATTCCCAAATTATAGCCTATAACTTTGGCCTGTAAAATCTGTCTGCTCCCGATCGTTATGACGTAAAGCACCAATAAACCTACGGCAAAACTTATATTTCCCACAATTGCCGAAAATATAATCCATGGGATAAAAATAAGGCTTGGACCGAACAGGGGCAGTATATCCAGGAGTCCGCACAATAGACCGAGTGTCATTGCATAATCGACTTTTAATGCGTAAAAACCAAGGATGGTGATGGCGGTGGTAATTATAACCAGTATAATTTGGGCCTTCAGCAGTCTTAAAAAAGATATAAAAAGCTCCAGCTGAACTTTTTTTACTTTTTCCTGCAATGAAAGCGGCATTACACAGCCCAAAAACTTGATAATTTTTTCCTTGTCTTTTGATAGGAAATAACTAAAGAGAAATGTGAATATCAAAAAAATGAATAAATCTAAAAACATATTCGGGACCATGCTTACTTTATTCATCAATGAGCTGTAAAAAGTGGACAAAAATCCGCTCATGGTAGAAAAAACCTGGTCCAGATTTGTCTTAAAGTAATTCAAGACCTCCTCTGGAATTTTTGATGAGAAATAGAAAAAGTAGGATGATATTTTATCAAAAGCCATATTATAATAGTTATTATAGTGGGGAAGTGTTTTAATCAATTTCCCCAGTTCAAAGGTCAACCTCGTCGCAATCACGGTAGAGAAGTACACCAAAAGACAAAAGATGGATATTAAAATTATTGTAACCGCTACGCCTCTGTCAAGTTTTACCTTTTTTTCCAGCGCATCAACCACCGGCTCGATCATCACAGCAATTAAAATTCCCGCCACAAACGGGAATAAATATTCTATCGTAACGGAAATCAGCATCGTTACTATAATTATTGCCAGGCCCAGGTAAAGAAGGGGTTTATAATCGGTTTTTTCAATCATTTAAAACCACCTTTTTGAAGGAAAAAAATTATATAGTAATACGCCACCGGAAACGAAAACAGGGCGCTGTCAAACCTATCCAGTACTCCGCCATGCCCCGGGATCAGGTTGGAAAAATCTTTTATGCCGCAGTAGCGTTTTATCAACGAAGCGGAAAGATCGCCTATCTGGGAGAAGCATCCAATTAATAAACTGAACGCAATGGCATTGACTACAGAAATTTCTGGCGGCACCAGCCTGGTAAAAATTACGCTTGCCACGGCGCTGAAAAACAGCCCGCCCGCACTTCCCTCCACCGTCTTATGCGGACTGATATGCGGCGCCAGTCTTTTTTTCCCGAAAGCCAGACCGGCAAAAAAAGCGCCTGTATCACAAGCCCAGATTGTAATGAAAATCCACCATACCAGGTAAACTCCGTCAAACAAATTTCTTACCCATATAAAATGCATGAAAAGAATTGAGGTATAGTTAAAGGAAAAAATGGTGAAAACTATGTCCGCAAAGCGATTGTGTTTTTTTTCCGCCACTACATTATATGAGAAAATTGAGATCAAAATTAATATCAAGAATAATGGAAAAAGCTTGTATTGTAAATCCGGCAAAAACTCCACAGTAACCAGGAGGGCCGAGGTGAGTGCAGCGCCAGGCAACAAGGCCACATGAATGTTAATTCTTTTAAAAGCGCTATGTAATTCAAAAAGAGCAATAATGTTCAAAACCAAAATCGCCAAGAAAAAAACCCATCCGCCGGTATTTATAACGTAACTCAATAAGAGTATGCCGATTATTGCGCTTGCTATTCTCTGGAGCATGAATTCACCTGCTTTATTTTAAACCTCCGAACCTGCGGTCTCTTTTTTGAAAGTCCAGCAAAGCCCGGTAGAGGTCTTCCCGCCTAAAATCAGGCCAGTAAACTTCCGTAAACCACAGCTCAGCATAGGCGATTTGCCAGAGCAGGAAATTACTTATTCTGAGCTCACCGCTGGGCCTTATCAAAAGATCCGGGTCGGGTATATCACCGGTAAATAAATACTTTTTAAATAAATCCTCGTTTATTTCATCCGCGGTAATTTTGCCGCACATTGCATCCCGGCATATATTCCTGCAGGCTTTAACAATCTCCCTACGGGAACCGTAATTCAGGAGGATATTTAATATCAAACCGGTGTTATCCCGGGTCAATTTCATACACCTGTCTATTTCATCAATAATCCGCGGGGGAAGGTCGTTTATTTCACCGGTTATCATTATTTTTACGTTATTCCTATGCAATTCGGCGGTTTCCTTTTTTAAATAGTATACCAAGAGGTTTAATATCGTGTTGACTTCTTCCGGAGGCCTTTTCCAATTTTCGGTGGAAAAGGCGAAAACGCTCAAAACCTGAATATCCAATTCGGAACAAAACTTCACTATATCGCGCAGCACTTCCGCACCGGCCCAGTGGCCGGCGATTCTTGGAAGGCCTTTCTTTCGAGCCCATCGACCATTGCCGTCCATTATAATGGCTATGTGGCGCGGCAATTTATCCTTTTTTATTTTTCCAAGGTCTAGTCCGGTGGAGTCCATCTGTGTTCCTCCCATATTTTATCATAAAACCCCCTGCAAAGAGGGGGTTTTAATGGCGTTTCTCTTCCACATCCCCAGCTGGATGCATTTTCTCAATTTCACCCGGAAACCGTGGGAAAAATGCGACCACAAGAGTCACAACGCCTCCTTTGTATTCGTCTATTCTCACGACCCTTTTATCATCGCAAAAATCAGCCGCTCTGGCGGGGCCGGTATACTTAATTTTTTCAACTGCAATGCCCTGCCGATTTAACGCATTAATAACGGTTTCCAGCGGAAAGCCTATCAAATCACAGACGTTTTTAATAGTTATACCTCCATGATGTCTTTTTCCTTATTTTCCATGGCTTTTTCTATTTCTTCAATATACCTGTCGGTCAGCTTTTGAATATCCTCTTGAGAACGCGTTCTTTCATCTTCCGAAATTTCCCCGTTCTTTTCCAGTTTTTTGAGGGTTTCATTATATTCCCGGCGAATGTTACGAATGAACACTTTTGCATCTTCGGCTTTTTTCTTGGCCATCTTTACAAGTTCCTGGCGTCGTTCCGACGTAAGCTCTGGCAAGACAAGTCTTATGACTTTTCCATCGTTGTTCGGGGTAAGTCGCAGATCCGATTTTAATATCGCCTTTTCAATGGCTCCGAGCATTTTTACATCCCACGGCTGGATCACTATCATCTTGGGGTCCGGAACGTTTATTGATGCCACCTGGTTAACCGGTGTGGGCACCCCGTAATAATCAACGAACACTTTGTCCAGAAGAGCCGCCGACGCCCTCCCGGCTCTAATGGCTCCAAATTCGGCCTTGAGGTTGGCCAGCACTTTTTTCATCCGTTCTTCCGCTTCATTATAAATTTTTTTATCCACTTTTTATTAACCCCCCTTGACAAATGTACCGATATTTTCACCAAATACAACCTTTTTTATATTGCCGGGTGTATTAATACCGAAGACTACGATCGGGATATTGTTGTCCATGCAAAGCGAGGTGGCTGTTGAATCCATGACCCCCAATCCTCTATTTAAAACATCTATGTAATCAAGGCTTTTAAATTTCTGGGCATTGGGATTTTTGACCGGGTCGGAATCATATACACCGTCGACTTTTTTCGCAAGTAAAATGACTTCCGCTTCAATCTCGGCGGCCCTCAGAGCGGCCGTCGTATCGGTTGAGAAAAATGGATTTCCCGTTCCCGCAGCAAAGATTACCACTCTTCCCTTTTCCAGGTGCCTGATGGCCCGCCTCCGGATATATGGTTCGGCTATCTCTTTCATTTCTATGGCCGTCTGCACCCGGGTCTGAACACTTCTATGCTCGAGAGCGTCCTGCAACGCCAGCGCGTTGATTACGGTGGCGAGCATACCCATGTAATCGGCCGTTGCCCGGTCCATCAATTCTGAATTTCTACCTCTCCATATATTCCCGCCACCCACCACAATGGCTACTTCAACTCCGCAGTCGTGGACCTCTTTGATCTGGTCTGCGATGGAGTTCAGGGTGTCCTGGTCGATGCCAAATCCTTTATTGCCGGCTAATGCTTCTCCACTTATTTTTAAAACGATCCTCTTATAGACAGGCTTTTGCATCCATAACCCTCTCTTTGCTAAAAAAATAATTCTATATTTTCTTCAAAAATCCTCTTTGTTTTTAAAAAAGAGACACATCAAGTGTCTCTTTTTTGCATGAAACTATTCCGCCGAAGGAGCTTTATCTATCGCCTCTCCTCTTTCATACCGGGTAAACCTGCTGACTGTAATGTTTTCGCCTATAATAGCAATTTTTTCCATAATCAGCTGTGAAACCTTTTTATCCGGGTCCTTGATGAATGGTTGCTCCAGTAGGCAATTTTCCTCATAAAATTTCTCCATACGTCCCTCTACAATTTTTTCGGCTATATGTTCAGGTTTGCCCTCATTTAAGGCCTGGGCTTTCAGGATTTCCCGCTCTTTATCGATTACCTCTTTGGGGACATCATCCCTTGAGATGTACCTGGGATTGGCAGCCGCTATCTGCATGGCTATATCCCTGACAAGGTTTTTAAATTCCTGGTTTCTGGCGACAAAATCCGTTTCGCAGTTGACTTCCACAAGTACACCGATTCTGCCGTTACCGTGTATGTATGCATCAATGACGCCTTCCGCCGCCGTGCGCCCCATCTTTTTGGCGGCTTTTGCAAGCCCCTTTTCCCGCAGTAAAATGATGGCTTTTTCCATATCGCCGCCGGCTTCCGTAAGAGCTTTTTTACAATCCATTACTCCGGCGCCGGTGCGTTCCCTTAACTCTTTTACCTGTTCTGAGGTAACCATGTTTTAAACCTCCCATCTGGTTCTCCACATTATTAAAGGTAAGGGCAGCATAAGCCTCCTTACCTTGAACTTCTATTCTGCAGCCAGTTGTTCACCCTGTTTGCCCTCGAGGACTGCGTCGGCTATTTTTTCGGTGAGCAACTTAACCGCCCTGATGGCATCATCGTTTCCGGGTATTACGTAATCCACCTCATCGGGATCGCAATTCGTGTCCACAATGGCCACAATGGGTATCTGAAGTTTGCGAGCCTCCTGGACGGCGATCTTCTCCTTTCTGGGGTCCACGATGAATAAGGCCTCGGGGAGACTGGTCATATTTTTAATCCCGCCCAGGTACTTTTCCAGGCGCTCCTTCTCGTGCCTTAAATTCAGCACCTCTTTTTTTGGCAAAACCTCGAAAAGGCCTTCTTCTTCCATCTTCTCGAGCTCGTGAAGCCTATCCACCCGCCTGCGAATGGTTTTAAAATTGGTGAGCATACCCCCGAGCCATCTTTGATTGACATAGAACATGCCGCATCTCTGGGCTTCTTCTTGAATCGATTCCTGGGCCTGCTTTTTGGTGCCGACAAAGAGTATGTTGCCGCCTTCCAAAGCCACGTTTTTTACAAATTCGTAAGCTTCCTCCATTTTTTTAACAGTCTTTTGAAGATCGATGATGTAAATCCCATTTCTTTCGGTAAAGATGTATTCCTTCATCTTGGGATTCCATCTTCTTGTCTGGTGGCCGAAATGGACGCCCGCTTCCAGTAATTGTTTCATTGAAACGATTGACATCTCTTTCACCTCCCGGTTTTTTAACCTCCGCCGCTTTCATCTTTCAAAGGAGCCTTTGAGGCACCGTCTTTGAAATTGAGCGGCGTGTGAATTTACCGGAAGTTAGTATATCATAAAAATATAAACGATGCAAGGATGTCTTTTATTTGTGTTGCAAATTTTCCAGGGTCGGCATCAATAGCAATTTAACCAGAGCCGCGGCAGGCACGGCAAACACCAGACCCCATATACCGAAAAACGTCCCCCCCACCAGCAGAGAAAAAATTACAGTAATTGGATGAAGCCCCACGTGTTCTCCAACTATATGGGGTGAAATTATTCCGCTTTCTATCTGTTGAATTATTATGATGGAAAATATAACCCATGGTATTTTTTCCGGGTATCGAAGAAGGGCAATTGCAACGGCCGGCAGCGCTCCGATAAAGGGGCCAAAATAGGGAATTATATTGGTGATTCCGGCCAGAACCCCTATTAATAAAGCAAAATCCACCCTTAGTATATACAGCGCCGCTGCTGTCAACATGCCTATGATGAAACTAACTATCAACTGGCTTCTTATGTAGCGCCCCATGGCGGTATCTATACTTTTCAACCAGTGCAAAATTCGTTCTCTATGAGAGGCGGGCAGGTACATAGCAATGCTTTTTTTAATATCATCGAGATCTTTTAAAATGTAAAAACCCAGGATGGGACCGAGGATAAAACTGAACAAGCCGGAAAACCATCCCATTATTATGTTCATTATATTTTGTAAAGTGTTCAGTAGAATTTTCTCTATCCGGTTTATATTTCTATCGATTATATCCTGCACCCCGGTGGGCAGTGTATTTCTATAATTTTTTTTTAACTCATTTACAAAGTGTTGGGCCTCTTTAGTATAGAAAGGAATTGTTTCGATAAGTTTGTTGAGTTCAAGCAGCAAAACCGGGATTATATATATTAGGGCAACAATAATCGATCCTATCAATATAAAGTATATAAGGCTTACGGCCGCCGCTCTTTTTATTCCTCTACTTATTAAAAATACAACGATGGGATTCAATATATATGCTATCAATATCGCCAGAACAAATGGGAAAAGTATGGCGGCTATTTTCTTTCTCTCGACAATCATAATTATAAGAACTGACAGGACAGTTCCAAACAAAAAAAGCCGGTTTAAAAAACTCCGGTTTAAGAAAGGCTTGAAGATGTGTATCACCTCTCATTTATTTTTTTCCGTGACCACCCCTGCATTGCCATCTCTTAAACCATAAGGAATCAAGCTTCCATCATCTCCAACCTCATACACCGCAATACCATTTTTTTGCACAGAGAATTCCACATAGCAATCCCGGCAATAAAATTGGTGATTGCCCACTTTACCTATGGAATTCCCCCCGCACAAAGGGCAGGATGTCAAAACCCTTCACCTCTTTTATAAAATTAAAAAACTTTATTTGGTATTATTACCAAAAAAATAAAAAAAATACACCCCATGGGTGTATTTTTAATCTAAATCAGACCTTTCTTTAATAATTCCACCGCCCACAACCAGGTCGCCGCTGTAAAAAACCACCGACTGTCCGGGGGTTACGGCTTTTTGAGGCTCTTCAAACACCACTTTGACGAGATCGCCTACGGGATAAATTTCGGCGGGTTTTTCTTGAAAATTGTACCGGATTTTTGCACTCACCTTCATCTTTCCGGCAAGACCGTCAATGGCCACCCAGTTCAGCTGATGTGCTATAAATTCTTTTACATATAGGTCTTCTTCGTCTCCCAGCATCACGGTGTTTCTTTCAGCGTCTATTTTTATGACATAAAGGGGTTTTCCGGCCGATATTCCAAGACCTCGTCTCTGCCCGATGGTGTAAAAGGGTATTCCCTTATGCTCTCCAATTACCTTTCCCTTTTTGTCTATAAAAGGCCCTGGTTTAATTTTTTCCGGGACGCGCTCTCTTAAAAAATCATGGTAATTCGTGTCTATAAAACATATTTCCTGGCTGTCGGGTTTTTTGGCCACAGCAAGACCGGCCTCTTCAGCTATACGCCGGATCTCCCGTTTTGTAAATTCACCAAGAGGCAAAAGAAGGTGTTCCAGTTGAAACTGGGTCAGATTGTAAAGGGCGTAGGACTGGTCTTTAGCCCGATCGACAGATTTTTTCAAAAAATAACGGCCTGTTGACGCGTCGTACCCAACTTTGGCGTAATGCCCCGTGGCAAGAAAATAGGCATCGATTTCCAGAGCTTTTTTTAATAATGCCTCGAACTTCAAATGCCTGTTGCACGCAATGCACGGGTTTGGGGTTCTGCCAGAAAGATATTCACGAATAAAATATTTAATAACTTTTTCGTCAAAACAATCTTTTAAATTGATTACGTAATAGGGTATATCTATTTTATCGGCCACGCGCCGGGCGTCGTAGACGGCACCGATAGAACAGCAGCCGCCCTCTCTCAGCTTTGTTTCTTCAGGGGCGTCCTGCCATATCTGCATGGTCATCCCGATTACCTCATAACCACGTTTTTTCAGCAAATAAGCACATACGGAACTGTCTACTCCCCCGCTCATGGCCACGACGACTTTATTTTTATTCACTTGTTATCCCTGCTTATTCAACTTTTTCTTATAATCTTCTATGGCCGCGTGCAATGCGTCCGCCGCAAGGTTTGAGCAGTGCATCTTGATGGGTGGAAGCCCCCCCAGTGCTTCGGCCACCGCCCTGTTGGTGATTGTTTCCGCTTCATCAATAGGCTTTCCCTTGACCATCTCAGTTACCATGCTGCTGGTGGCAATGGCCGCACCACAGCCAAAGGTTTTAAACTTTATATCTTCAATGACGTTATCCTTTACTTTAATAAAAATCTTCATTATATCCCCACATACGGGGTTTCCAACCTGGCCTACTCCATCGGCGTCAGGTATTTCTCCCACATTACGGGGGTTCGAAAAATGATCCATGACCTTCTCGTTATACATTTTTTAACGTCTCCTTTCCCTCGGCAAAAAGCGGTGACATTTTCCGCAGTTTGTTTACTATCTCAGGCAGCACTTCCAGCACGTAATCCACATCCTCCTCGGTGTTTTCTCTTCCAATGGTTAATCTGAGGGAACCGTGGGCTATTTCATGGGGAAGCCCTATGGCGAGCAAGACATGGGAAGGTTCAAGAGAACCCGACGTACATGCAGAACCGCTGGAGGCGCATATACCTTTCATGTCAAGGTTTAAAAGCAGTGATTCTCCTTCGATATACTCGAAACATACGTTTACATTATGAGGCAGGCGTCTGGTGGGATGACCGTTCAGCCTGACATGAGGGATATTTTCCATTATGCCCTTTATTAATTTATCTCTAAGGTATGTGAGTTTTTCGTACTGTTCTTCCATTTCCTTACCTATAAGTTCGGCGGCTTTTCCAAAACCCACTATGCCCGGGATATTTTCCGTACCCGCTCTCCTCTGGCTTTCCTGGCCTCCTCCGGTGATGAAAGGCTTTATCCTGGTCCCCTTCCTTATATATAAAGCTCCCACGCCCTTGGGGCCGTAAATTTTATGGGCAGAGATGCTGAGGAGGTCTACTCCCAATTTATTTACATCAACCGGTATTTTACCGACGGTTTGAACGGCATCGGTGTGAAAATAAATCTTTTTATCCAGTTTTTTTAAAGCATTTCCTATTTCCTCGATGGGTTCGATGGTACCGATTTCGTTGTTGGCGTGCATTATTGAAACGAGAATTGTATCGTCGGTAAGCGCGTCCATTACATGCTGCGGATTTACCAGACCGTACCGGTCAACCGGTAAGTAGGTGACCTTGAATCCCTCTTTTTCAAGATCCTGGCAGGTATGGAGCACCGCATGATGTTCTATGGAAGATGTTATTATATGATTTCCCTTATCCCTGTTTGCGTAAGCTATGCCTCTTAAAGCCCAGTTATCCGATTCGGTTCCCCCGGCTGTGAAAAAAATTTCTCTCGGATCCGCACCAATCAGTCCGGCTACCTTCTCCCTGCTGTCTTCCAGTGCAGCCTTCGCTTCGCGCCCGTAAGAATAGATAGTGGACGCGTTCCCGAACTTTTCGGTCAGGTAAGGTATCATTTCGTCCACAACTTCTTTTCTCACAGGTGTGGTTCCCGCATGATCCATATATATTCTCTTCATAATAATGTTCAGCTCCTTTTATTGTTTAAATATAATACATATAACCTTGTGAGCGAGCCTTGCGTTTTTCGGCTTCGTCACACATGTCCTTTAGAGTTATGGAGTCCATGGTAGCAATCATGCTGTCTCTTATTTTCTCCCACACTACGCGGGTTATGCAGTCGTCGGCTTTTGAGCATTCTACGGCATCCTGCTCCAGCACGCAGTCAACCAAACCGATGGGGCCTTCCAGGACTCTCAAGACATCGCCAACGGTTATTTCCGATGGCTTGCGCGCTAAAACATAACCGCCCTGAGCGCCTCTGACGCTTTTTACCAGACCCGCCTTTCTCAAGTTTGAAAAAAGCTGTTCAAGATAATGTTCCGAAATTTCCTGCCTTTCCGCTATGCTCTTTAAAGGTATGGGGCCCTTACCATAGTTTAGTGCCAGATCAAACATTGCTTTCAAGCCGTATCGGCCTTTGGTTGACAGTTTCACGGCATTTCTCTCCTAATTCCTATCGTTTTAGTTGGTATTCTGTTAATAATATACTTTATCGCACATCAAATGTCAAGTGCCACAAAAAAAATGGTCTTAACGAAACGTTAAAACCATCATACTTTTATGTCAATATGCCCCGTCGCTTCTGAACGGCGCTGTTTGTCCTTCTTTTTCTTTTCCTGCTGTCTTCTTTCGGATAAATCTTTGGGGGGAAGGGTTTCTATCTTTTCCGATTTTTCCCTCTCGTAAACCCTTTGCTTCGCTGATTGAAGCTGCCGCTGAAACTGAGCGGAGAGCAGACTCTGCTGGGCTTCGCCGCTCTCTTTTAATACCTGCTGCATTTTTGAAGCCTCGGTGGTTTTGGGGATGACTATTTGAATGTCTATCGGTTTTACAGACATAAAGAACACCTAGCCTTCATACGTGCCGAATTTAATCTGGCCCTGGTAATTATAAAAAGTAACGTGTTCTATTTTATCCCTCAGTCTCAAACTGGCGTTGTTTATAATTATGTTTACGCCGGCATAAGCCACATCCGAAGCCGATACCCGGGCTCTTTCCGAATGAGTGAGTAAAGCCTGCAATTTTTCTTTTTGCTGTACAAGTTCCTGCTGCTGTTGTTGCAAGGCTTCCCTGGTCTGCTCTAATTTTGCCAGCATCAGTTTCTTATCAGGCGGTAATAAGTTTTTATCTTTATATTTTTCTAAAACCTGCGTCATCTGAATTATTTTCTGCAGGTTATTTTCTGTAGAAAGCAATTTATCATTTACATCCAGCATGTTTTTCTTATATTTGGGATTTATACCCACTTCTACTTCCGTATAGGTTGACATGTGTGAACCTATAATCTTCGCCGTAAGTTCCTCACCTGCTTTTGAAACGCCGCCAACGAGCAAGCCTTTTCTGCCGTCTATCTTAATTTTTTTACCTGCGGAGATGTTGCTATGCATTACGGCTTCTGAAACAAATATGTTTTGCTCCGCTTCAACGGTGCTGTTTTCTATGTATTTCGCAAAAACGTCCATGTTGGACTTTAATAACCCTTTACCTCTTCCCTGAATACCCCCTTTTAATATTATGTCTCCTCCTGCCTCTATTTCCGCGGCTTCAACCGTCCCGTCAACTTCTACATTACCTTCGGCCTTGATTTTAAAACCGCTTTTTACATTGCCTTTCACCCGGACGCTGCCCAAAAAGTTTATATTGCCTGTGGCGGGACCTACATCTCCTTTGATCTCCAGTATGGGCAGTACGCTGACCCTGTCCTCGCTTATGACCGGCTGGCCGGCTATGCTGGAAAAAAGCTTAGATCCATCTTCGGATACGTACACATTCTTTCCCGTTCTAAATTTTACTTCTCTTCCGTCTTTTGCGGGGATTATTTTTCCTGTAACGGTTTTGCCGGAAATTCCTTTGGTGGGGGGTATGATTTCCGCAAGCAGTTGCCCTTCGGTAACATTTGTTACAAGATCCAGATTGTAAAAATCAACCCTTCCATTTTCGGATACCCTGGGTTTTAGATCCTTCTGGGCTTCAAAATGATATTTTATCCAGCCGTCCTGCCCCGCTACTGGATAAACGCCAGAGGCTATTTCGACCTTTGTAAAAAACACTCCTTGAGCAAGGACCTGTCTTATCTTCTCACGGTTGATACCTTCCGTAACTCCCTTTTTGGCAAGGGCATCAAGAATTTCCTCTTCTGTAATCATTTTACCGCCTTTTGGGGGAATTATATAAATTGTGGCGCTCATTTGATCTTTGGATATCTCTATCTCTAAAGTGGCGTCTTCCGGCTCATTATCCCCATTCATTTGGGTGGTTTTGCCCTCAGACCCCGGACTTTTTTTAAAGGGGTCTTGTAGTTTTTGCTTTTCGATGCTTTCTATTTTCCACTGCAAGTTTTCAGGGGTATTCTGATCGCCCAGGTCTCTCATAAAAACTCACCGACTTTCCTAAAAATTGTTTTATTGAAAATAAGCCCGTTTTCTACTCAGACTACCCCTTAGTCTTAAAATCGCCTTTGTATGCAATTGCGAAACCCTGCCGGCCGATAAATTTAGCACTTCGGAAATCTCTTTTAAATTCAGGCCTTCATAATAATATAAAGTTATTACCAGTTTTTCTTGAGGCGGGAGGCGATCAACGGCTTCCCCCAGCATTTTCTTTACCTCTTCCTTTTCAACGTAAGTGTCAGGCCGCGATGAACCCTCCCGCCGGTCTTCCACCGAAATCAATTCTTCAAAGGAAAGAACCGTTGTAAAAGCCACTTCTTTGTATATAGCTTGGAGTTCCTCAGCAGAGATGTTCAATTGCCGGCATACATCCTGGTCGGTTACCGTTCTCCCCAAATTCTGTTCCAATTCCGCGTAAGCATTTTGTAATTGTTTGGCTTTTTTTCTTACATTCTGGGGGACCCAGTCGAGTTTTCTAAGTTCATCTATAATTGAACCCTTAATCCTTGCGTAAGCATATGTTTCAAATTTTACGCCCCTGCTTGCGTCATAACGGTCGATGGCCTGCAACAAACCAAAAATTCCATAACTTATCAAATCTTCGTAGTCCAAATACGGCGGGAGGCTAATGGATATCCGGTTTACCACGTGTTTTACGAGAGGCAGATAGCTTTCAATTAGTTCCTCCCTGGCTTTTTTATCTTTTGTATCAGAATAATTCGACCACAGCTGCTCCGCTTTTAAAGTCTGCATTGTACCACCCCGGAATCCTATATTACTTTTACGCCGTATCCGATAGTTTTGATGGTAAGTCTGCCGGTTTCACAATCAAATTCAATGGTTCTTCCATAATTGCCCTCCACATCTTCGCCTATAATCCTTATATTCAACTGGGCCAGCCTGTTCCTTACAGCTTCCACATTTCGCCTGCCTATCTGCATTAAGTTGTTCTCCGTTTTTATCTTGAACATCTGCGCCCCGCCCGCAATTTTGCTTACAATTTTTTTGGGGTCTGCTCCCATTTTTACCATATCGCTTATCAGAACATCTATGGCTGTATCGGCGAATTTTCCAGGATTAAAGTCTCTTTTACCGCTCAAACTACTGTCGGGCAGCATAATGTGGGCAAGACCGCCTATCTTTTTGCAAGATTCATAAAGCGCTACTCCAACGCAAGATCCCAACCCCAGCGTGACCAAAACTGCCGGCGATTTTGCGGCTTTATATTCGGCCATTCCCACTCGAACTGTTTCGTTCAATACTGCTCACTCCAATTGCTTTTAAAAGTACTTTCAGCGAATCGTCGTCTGGAATCAGGAAAAAGTGAATTTTCACTCCATCGATGCCTTCTACGAATTCCGTATCTATT
The DNA here is from genome assembly GCF_049310025.1 of Thermorhabdus hydrogeniformans. Taxonomy (NCBI): domain Bacteria; kingdom Bacillati; phylum Bacillota; class Clostridia; order Thermosediminibacterales; family Tepidanaerobacteraceae; genus Thermorhabdus; species Thermorhabdus hydrogeniformans. Next base: position 41,455 of record NZ_JBJYKD010000009.1, read on the forward strand.
AAAAATGCGGTATCCCCCATGTACCCGTAAATACTGAGCGGAAAATTCAATATCGCTCCGGCCATGTCGAATGCGATCCCGGGTACCGAAACTTTAAGTTGAAGCCTGGTAAAATCCGATAGAGCGGAGATAAAGGAACTTGCAACTATATTGCCCATTTCGAGCAATGCCGACTCCTGCATAGCGGAAAGCTCGTTATCGTGTTGCCCTTTTTCTTCATTTAACAGATTTTTAATTAAATTATAAGCGTCTTTTTTGGGTACTATCAACAATATATTTCCGTCTATGTCACCCCAAAACCTCATGAAAATCCCCACAACCAGGTTTTCCGGACCTCCAATGGAATTCGAGACCTCGTCGAAGGGGAGAAGCTTTACCTGGGGTATTTTCATTTGAATCCTTTTGGTCAGCAGCAGAGAAAGAGCCGTGGCCGCATTACCCGCTCCTATATTGCCTATCTCTTTGATGGCGTCTAATTCCAAAGAGGTATACATATCGTTCACCACCTTCACATCTGTGACAGTTCACTGATTTCCTGGGGTTTCAAAACTTTGGCCAGATTTAAAAGTATGAGCAGTTTACCGTTTAATTTCCCCACCCCTTCCAAAAAGCTGGAGTCAATCCCACCTACAATAGTTGGTGCGGGCTCTATGGCATCCTGAGGCAGTTGGATAACTTCGGTGGCCGAGTCTACAATCATCCCCACTGTCAGGTCCTCCACAGTTACAATCAATATTCTTGTGTTGTCAGTTACATCGGTGGCAGGCAAATCAAATCTCTTTTTTAAATCTATAATCGGAACTACCTCTCCTCTCAGATTGATAACTCCTTCCACAAAAGAGGGCGCTTTGGGAACCCTGGTGATTGGCATCATTCTCTCTATGGTCTTGACCTGTAGGATATCGACCCCGTATTCTTCTTCACCCAATTTGAATTCTACAAACTGACGGATATTTTCTGCCATTTTTCATATACCTCCTAAATCAGTGAATTGACATCCAAAATCAAGGCTACCGTCCCATCGCCTAAAATGGTGGCGCCTGCGATAAATTTGATATTTTTCAGGTAGTTGCCCAGGGATTTTATTACTATCTCCTGCTGTCCTATCAGACTGTCCACCACCAGCCCCACGTCTTTGTCACCTTTTTTGGCTATCACCACCGTCAAGTTTTCCGGCTGACGTTCGGGCGGTTTGATGTCAAGTATTTCGTTTAGCCTCACAATCGGTATGACGTTTCCTCTCAATAAAGTTACTTCATTCTTTTGAACTTTTTTTATTTCCCTGGCCGGAATTATCACCGTCTCTTTAATGGCGCTTAAAGGTATCGCATATTTTTCAGGCCCCACCTTTACCATCAGAGCCTGTATTATAGCCAGAGTAAGCGGCAATCTAATCAAAAAAGTGGTACCTTCATCTTTCTTGGTTTTGACTTCAATAGATCCGCTGAGCGATTCTATTTTTGTTTTCACGACATCGAGGCCAACTCCCCTGCCTGAAATATCCGTAATTTCACCTTTGGTGCTGAATCCCGGCTCAAAAAGGAAGGATATGATTTCCGATTCTTTGAGTTTCCTGGCCTGTTCCCTGTCGGTTAAACCGGCATTTATCGCGGTTTCCAGAACCTTTGTTAAGTCTATCCCCCCTCCATCGTCGGAAACTTCAATAACCACATTGTTTCCGTCATGATGTGCATTTAATTTTATGGTCCCCTGCTCAGGCTTGCCTTTTTTCAGCCTCTCCGCAGGGCTTTCAATGCCGTGATCGGCGGCATTGCGTATTAGGTGAATTAACGGATCACCGATTTCATCGATGACAGTCCTGTCCAGTTCAGTTTCTTCTCCCTGGATTAACAGCGTTATATTTTTCGAAAGCTCTCTTGATAAATCCCGGACAACTCTGGGAAATCTGTTGAAAACATTTTCTATGGGCACCATGCGAACTTTCATGACGGCGTCATGAAGATTGGACGTGATTCTTTCCAGGTATTCAATGGCTTCCCTCCTTTTTTGACTTTCGTTCCTTTCATCAAGGTCGTCCAGGCGGGTTTTTATGATAATCAACTCACTTACCAGATTCATCAGTTTATCCAGCCTGTCTATGTCTACCCTTAAAGTTTTACTTGTCTTTTTTATGAGATTTGCGTCTTTTATACCCGCATTTTCCGTTGGGACACCCTCATCCCTGGCGGCAGCGGTCCGGGAATCGTTCTGTTTTTTTGACAGGTTATTTTCTTCAATTTCTTTTATGACAATGGTTTTTAACTCCGAAACCGTATTCAGCGCTTTGGATATTTCTTCCTTATCGTGGGAAGTTATTATGTAAACGGTAAATTCATTGTCAAATTTTTCATCTTCTATGTCCTGAACCACCGGTATAGTCTTTATGATATCGCCCAAACCTTCCAATGTCTTAAATACGAGGAAAGCCCTTGCCGATTTCAGGAGGCAGTTGTCCTCCAGGCGGATGAGAATTTCAAAAGTCCGCAAATTCTTATCCAGAGCCTTCCTGATAAGACGCTCCTCAAATTCATTGAAATCCTGCGCCGCCGCACTCGTATCGCTTTTCTGAACTGTGCCCCCATCCGGTGAAAAAACGAAGTTTTTCTTTTTTAATTTGCTCAATACAGCCTGTATGTCCCTTGTCGTTTCTTCTCCATTGACCGCAATATCTTCCAGTAATTCTTCAAGCAAGTCCACCGATTGCAGGAGAACGTCTATGATTTCCGAATTCACCTGGAGCTCCCCACTTCTGATGTCCTGCAGCAAATTCTCCATCTCGTGGGTTATTTCGGAAATGCTGTGGAATCCCATAGTCCCTGCCATTCCTTTAAGCGTATGAGCGGATCTGAATATTTCATCAATAATGTCCTGCCTTTGGCCGTTTTCCAACTCCAGCAGGTTTTTATTTAAATTCTGGATATGTTCTCTCGATTCCTCCAGAAAAACATCTAAATACTGATTATTCATTGTTTCACCTCAACATTCCAAAATTTGAGATTTAATCATCGTGTTTGATTAAATCAATCCTTTTTTGCGCAACCTTCTTTGTTCCGACAGTAAAAATTTGATTATAAAATCTCTTTGATTGTTATCGATTTCCATGAATTGTACGGCCACGTTGTAAGGATTCACCCTTCTTTCAAGGTCTTTTTCGCTCCTTACTACCAGAGCCTTTAGAACGAGGTCTTCTGAATTTATGGAGAGTCTTACTTCGATTACCTCTCCCTTCTTTATTTCTTCAGGCAGTAACAGCAATGCCCCACCGGCGCTGAGGTCTCTTGTGCGGCCATTTACGCAGTGTTCGCTGCCGGCCACTTTTGCACTGACATCCAGTGAGATTTTGAGGCGAAAGTATTCTCTTCGCTGATTTTTATAAGGCTGTCCCACAAGTTGGGCCGTTAATAGCGGAACCGGGGAATAGGTTTTATTTATGACTTTGCCATCCACACAGTAAAGAAAATCTCCTTTTAAAAAATATATCTTAATGGGTTTGTTAATAGCAATGAAATAGATCATATTTTTTTTCATCGGCATGCTTAAAACCAGTTTTTCCGGTTCCACATCCTCTATTTTTGATGGAAAAAAGCTGTTTTCCTCCTGGCCTTCTACTTCAATGTTAACTTTCATTCCTATTTGAAACAAGTCTTTATTCAATTACCAGCCCCCCCTTAACCTCGCTTCATTTGTTATGTATGACACTAGTTTCCTAAACCAGCTCTCAACGGTTTTATTGCCTTCAGCCGGGATTTGGCCGCCGTAAAGTAATTTTTTACCTATATTGGAAATGCATTTAGAGGCAAGGCCGTTGGGGTAGTTTATGTAAAAGGGAATCTGCTTCATATTGGATAGATAAACAGTTCTGTCTTCCAGTACAAATCCAAGGTAATATACAGTGGTATTTAAAAATTTTTGCGATGCGTTGCATATTTTCTGGGCTGTAAAATCTGCTTCTTTAAAATTGTCAGCCCTGTTCACTATAATGTGGATTCTATCCACACATTTATGGATTAATTTGATTACGGCATAAGCATCGGTAACGGCGCTGGGTTCCGGTGTGGTTACAACAATGGCTTCGTCCGATGATTGAACGAAACTGATAACATTTTTCGAAATACCGGCACCGGTATCGATTATGATTATGTCAAACGCCGTAGCGATGCTTTTGAAGGCCTCAATCAATTGGTTAAGCTCGGCGCCGGTAAGGTTTGCCAGATCGTAAATCCCCGAAGCGCCTGGCAGTATTTTAATGCCCATGGGGCCGTCTATAATTACATCGTTTACCCTGCTGCCCGAATTCACGATATGAGAAATATTATACTTTGGGTAAAGCCCGGCCACAACGTCAACATTGGCAAGGCCCAAATCGGCGTCTATTAGAAGCACCCTTTTGCCAAGGCTTTGGAGTACTATGGCCATATTTACCGACAGGTTCGTCTTGCCCACGCCTCCCTTACCGCTTGTCACCGAATATACTCTGACGCTTGCCGATTTCTGATTTTGCCGGTGAAAATTCTCGTTTATAATCTGCCTTAATTTTGAAGCCTGGTCATACATCGCGGATTTCCCCCAAAATCATGTCGGCAATGGTTTCAGGCGTAGCAACTTTTATATCGTCCGGCACATTTTGACCCGTTGTGATATAAGATAAGGCGCAGCTCGTCAGATTTATGGCATTGAGGATAAGCCCGTAACTTCTGGTTTCATCAATTTTGGTTACTATTATCTTCCTGTAGTTCAGTTCCCTGTAGTTATTCAAAATTTCCTCCAGGTCTTTACTCTTTGTGGTGGCACTTATGACCATGTGAATTTCTGTAGGACAAATATTTTCAAGCAAGCCTCTGATCTTTTTGATTTGCATTTTGTTGTTTGGGCTGGAACCCATCGTATCTATTAAGATAAAATCGTAGCCCTTTAACCTGTTGATTATCCCTTTCACATCTTCCGGCCTGTAAATAACTTCAACGGGAATATCCAGTATTTCTCCATAGGTTTTTAACTGCTCTATGGCACCCACCCTGAATGTATCGGAGGTCATTAGAGCCACTCGTTTTTTGTCATAAAGGGTGAAATTGGCCGCCAGTTTTGCAATGGTGGTAGTCTTCCCAACGCCTGTAGGTCCCACAAAGGCTATTACTGATTGTTCTTTATCGGCCGAACCTGCCGGATTTGTTTTTTCTATATACGATATAATTTCATTTTTCAACGTTCTGGCGATTCTTGCTTTATCATTGAATCCATCTTTTTCTAGACTTCTATGGGCGCTGTCGATCAATTTCTCGACGAGTTCCTCATCCACTTCCATTGATATCATTCTGTCGTAAAAAATTTTAAGGGGGGTAGGTAATTTTTCCGACTGCCTTTTGGTTTGTTGTGTTTGAGCGATATATAGGTCCTTGAGCATATTCCTGACTTCATTCAGACCCGTCTTTATCTCATCAATATTTTCCAGACTGTTTTCTTTAACATAGGGAAGCGAACCGACGGGCGAATTTAACGCGGGCTTTATCGAATCCTTGGCCGACTTTGACGGGGCGTCCAGTTCATTGGCGGCGATAACTTCAACCATGGGCTTTGAAAACAGGCCCAGAAGCCCCCGCCTTCTTATGTATTTGGTCTGCAAGATTACCGCATCCTTGCCCAGGTCGTTTTTTATCTTGTAAAAGGCCTCCTGGACATTTTCTGCTATATATGTCTTTATTTTCATTAAACCACCACCGTCCCTACTGATTTAACCTCAACCCCCGGTTCGAGTTCATTATATGAGAGCACCGGCAGAAAAGAAAAATAATCTTCTATAATTCTTCTGAAATACATTCTTACTAACGGATTTGTCAATACCACCGGGGAAATACCTTTCATGTTTAATTCGTTTATTATCCTGGCAAGGGAATTTCGTATTTTTTGAATAGCAGAAGGCTCCAGCGAAATGAATGTCCCCTGCTCGTTTTGACGGATGGAATCCAGTATTTGTTTTTCGAGCTGGGCATCAAGGGTTATGACCTGGATTTTTTTATCGTTTGCAAAGCGGCTGGTAATAACCCGCTTTAATCTTTGTCTTACATATTCAGTAAGCATGTCGGTGTCTTTTGTCAGGTTGGCATAGTCCCCCAGCGCTTCCAGGATGGTAACCATATCCCTGATGGGAACATTTTCCTTTAATAAATTTGACAGGACTTTTTGAACTTCACCCAGAGAAAGTACTTTGGGAACAAGGTCTTCCACCACCGAAGGGTACTGTTCCTTAAGATTATCCAGCATGTTCTTGACTTCCTGCCTTCCCAGCAATTCGTGGGCAAAAGATTTTATGACTTCCGTCAGGTGAGTGGCAAGTACCGATGAAGCGTCAACCACGGTATAGCCCTGGAGTTCCGCCGCTTCCCTTTTGTCGCCGGTGATCCATTTGGCCTGAAGGCCGAACGCCGGTTCTCTAGTCTCAATGCCATCTATATCTATCGGCCCGCCGGTAGGGTTCATCACCATATAATGGTCGGTCTTTAATTCCCCCCTGGCAGCCTCGACTCCTTTTATTTTAATAACGTATTCATTCGGTTTTAATTGAATGTTGTCCCTCAAACGTATCATGGGCACCACCATTCCCAGGTCAAGAGCACACTGGCGGCGTATCATTACCACCCTGTCCAGCAGATCTCCGCCCTGGTTGACGTCAGCAAGTGGAATGATGTTATATCCAAATTCCACTTCTATGGGGTCCACCTGCAGCAGTGAGAAGATGTTTTCCGGTTTCCTCATCTCCTCCAATTCTTTTTGCTTTTGCATCTGCTCTTTTTTCATATCTTCATGCCTGGATATGTTCTCTACGGAAAAACCCAGGTAACCAAACGCTGCGGCCAGAATCAAAAAAGGTATGTGGGGAAGACCCGGAATAAAAGCAAATATACCCAACACTCCGGAAGCGATCAAAAGCAGCTTTGGATATGATACCAGCTGTTTTACAAGATCTTCACCCAGATTACCGGAACTCGCCGCTTTGGTAACGACTATACCGGTGGCTGTCGATATTAAAAGCGCCGGGATCTGACTTACAAGGCCGTCCCCTACCGCAAGCAGGGTATATCTGTTTGCGGCGGTGGCCAGATCGAGTTGCTGAAAAACCACCCCGGTTATGAGGCCGCCGATGACGTTAATGACGGTAATAATTATGCCGGCAATTGCGTCACCTTTTACGAATTTGCTGGCGCCGTCCATGGCGCCGTAAAAGTCGGCCTCTCTCTGTATTTCCTGTCGTCTCTGTCTGGCTTCGCTTTCGCTGATAATCCCGGCGTTTAAATCGGCATCTATGCTCATTTGCTTTCCAGGCATGGCATCCAGGGTAAATCTGGCCGCCACTTCGGCCACCCTTTCGGCCCCCCTGGTAATGACGATAAATTGCACGACTATGATTATCAAGAATATAATAAATCCTACCAGAACATTCCCCCTGACCACAAAATTTCCGAAGGCTTCAATTACCCTGCCGGCAAAACCGTTGAGCAGGATTAGCCTTGTGGAGGATATGTTGAGGGAAAGCCTGAGTATTGTAGTAAGCAACAACAGCGACGGGAAAATGGAGAAATCCAGAGGCTTTTCCATGTTCATGGATATAAGTAAAATCAACAGCGAAATGGTTATGTTAAAAGAGAGCAGCACATCTAACAGCCATGTGGGCAAAGGTATTACCATCATCACTACAACCATAATTGCCAGCAAAGCCACGGCCATATCTCCGAATCTCATTTATTATATCTCCCCTCCCGCAGCGCGTAAACAAAGGCGAGAACCTCCGCCACAGCATGATAAAGTTCCTCAGGGATCATTTCGCCCACTTCTACCGATTTGTATAATACTTGTGCAAGGGGTTTGTTTTCTACTATGGGTATGTCTGCTTCTTCAGCTATTTCTTTTATCTTCTGGGCTGTTTTATCCCGGCCCTTCGCCAGAACTACCGGCGCCACATTGACCGATGCGTCGTATCCAAGAGCTACAGCCAGGTGAGTGGGGTTTGTAATAACGACATCGGCTTTTTTTACATCCTGCATCATCCTGTTCCTGGCCATCTGCCGCTGTATCTGGCGAATTCTTGATTTTATCTGGGGATTGCCTTCCACTTCCTTAAACTCTTCCCTGATGTCTTCCTTGGACATCATCAAGCCGGATTCATACTCATACCACTGATAAAAATAGTCAAAAACTGATAGTATAAGTAAGGTTATACCGGCCTTAATTCCGATATTGAAGGCCGTATTGCTAAGTACTACAAACGAGGAATTCACATCCATATCCAGCATAAGCGGGAATTCTTCCTTGACATTCATTAAAGCGCCATAGACAACATAACCCACAACCAATATTTTAAATACGGATTTTATAAGCTCAGCCAGACTCCTTCTGGAGAATATACGTTTCAATCCTTCAAAGGGATTTATTCTGTCCAGCTTCGGCAAAATGGGTTCAAGGCTGAAAACATAACCTATCTGAAGGTAATTGGCAAAAATGCCCGCTGCTGTAATCGCCAGGCCCACAGGCGCCGCCACTTTTCCGATAAATTCCAGCATTTTCCGAAAAAGGGCTGATATTTGTAAAACACTGTATAAATCCTCTCTATTTGCGTAGTTGGTCAAAATGTCTTTAAAAAAACCCAAAAGGTTTTGTATTATATAATCCCCAAAGATTTTTAGCAGTGAAAAGGCCGCCAGCAATATAATGGCAGAATTCAATTCTCTGCTGGAGAATACCTGGCCTCTTTCCCGGGCTTTTTGCCTTCTTCTTGGGGTTGCCTTCTCTGTTTTTTCCTGTGCAAACAGCTGAAGGTTCATGGTCCCTTTAACATTCCCCGCAATATTAAAAGAATATTGTCATATGCGCCGTTAAAAATAACATCCAGGGCCACTATAAACATTGGAAAAACAAAAATCATTCCCACAATGCCCACAAATATCTTTAATGGAAGACCCACTATGAAAACATTCATCTGGGGTACTGTTCTGGCGATGATTCCCAGGGCCAGGTCGGTTAAAAATATCATCGACACAACCGGAAAACTGACCTTCACACCGATTGAAAACATGTCCACAAAACTCGATCTAATTGCGCTAAACAAATTGCCTGTGAAAATGGCCTTCCCCAGCGGAACAATTTCAAAGCTCTTTATTATGGCCGAAATTAACACATGATGGCCGTTTACGGTTAAAAAGACGAGTATGGTGACAATATAGTAGAAATTTCCCATCAAAGGCACCTGATTGCTGCTCTGGGGATCTATTACATTCACTATTCCAAAACCCATTTGCATATCTATTATTTCGCCGGCGACATATAATGCCGAAAACATGAGCAATGTTATATACCCTACAGCAACACCCACCGTAGTTTCTTTTACAGCCAAAATCGCAAGGTCCCATAAACCGCCGGTATAAGAAATTTCGGTGGCTAACGGGTAAATGATAAAAGAAAGCAATGCGGCTAAACCTATCCTCGCCTGGACTGGAAACTCACGCCTTCCAAAAACCGGTGTAAGCATTAAAAAGCCCATACATCTGAATAACACCAGCAAAAATTTTATTAACCCCTGTTCGAAAAACCATGTGTTCATGCCGCGTCACCGGTAGTTCAATAGATAAAAGCAGGCAGTTGAGAAAAAAGGTCGAATGTAAATTGTAATATAATATTTAGCATCCACGGCCCAAATACTATCATGGCCACCATCACGGCAATAATTTTGGGCACAAAAGTCAGCGTCTGTTCCTGGATCTGAGTCGTGGCCTGCAGAATGCTCACAAATATCCCCACCAGCATGCCGAGACCCAGAATGGGTGCGGATACCAGTAACGCTACGGTTAAAGCCTGCTGACCTAGATGTAATACCATTTCCTGCGTCAACTTAAATTACACCCCGCTTAATCAACGAAATCCAGCTATAAGTGAATTGATTACAAGGTTCCACCCGTCCACCATGACGAACAGCAGTATTTTAAAGGGCAAAGATATCATTATGGGCGGCAACATCAGCATGCCCATGGACATCAATGTGCTTGAAACAATGATGTCTATTACCAAAAATGGTATAAATATAACAAATCCCATCTGAAAGGCCGTTTTTAGCTCGCTTATGATAAAAGCCGGGATCAAAACATACGTGGGTACGTCTTCAAGAGTTTTAACTTCCTTCTGCAAATTGGCATAGTGCAGGAATAGCGCCAGGTCTTTTTCTCTTGTTTGCCTGAACATAAAATCCCTTAAGGGCTGCTGAGCGCGTTGCAGAGCTTCTTCTGTGGTTATCTCTTGTTTCATATATGGCTGAAGGGCCTGGGTGTTGATATTGCTCCAGACCGGGGCCATGACAAAAACGGTCATAAACAGCGCAAGGCCGATCAGGACCTGGTTGGGCGGCACCTGCTGCATCCCCAGACCGTTTCGAACAAACGAGAGCACCACGATGATACGCGTGAATGATGTCATCATAATCAGAATAGACGGCGCAAGTGAAAGAATGGTCAGGAGAAGTATAATTTGCAGAGTTAGAGCCGTTTGGGCTGGATTTTGGGCTGGCTGAATGAAGTGTATAGAAGGAATCGGCAACTGCGGTGCCGCATATGCCGTCTTCCCATAACTTAACATCAGCCAGCTCGATACTCCCGTTTTTAGCAGCAATTTAAAATATTTTCTCATGCACCCTCACCGTTCTTTGTTTTCCCCAGATGCTCCCTGACTTTTTTTAATATACCGTCCAAATGGCCCGCAAAATCGCCGGCATTCATTAACTTGAAATCTGCTTCCACATCGTTAATCAATTCAGTTTCTTTTTCTCCCAGCTTATCCAGGATGCAAAGCCCCTTTTCCGACGCCCCCACCATTAATAACCCCTGGGGCGCTTTAATAATGTAAATCATGCGATTGTTGCCTAAAGGTAAATGGTCGATGACCTCCATGTATTTGCTTTTAAGCCGCAAATGTCCCTGGTGCTTTGCCAGCCACCTGGTGGTTACATAGGCCAGGAGGCAAATGAGTATGAAAAACAAAAGGTAGACAAAAAGAGTCAGTGCACCGTCAATTATTGAATAATTTTGTATCTGCGGTCTCTGGAGGTTTTCAAAATTGTAATTCTTCAGGTTGTTTACATCCATTGGAGACGCATACCCGCTTATCTCCCCCATGACGAGAATTCCTGCCGAGTGGATTAAAAAAAAGATAATCGATTTTTTCATAAAATATACCTTCTTTTAATTTATCCTTTAACTTAGAGCCTTTTTTACCGCCTCCAGGACCCTTTCCGGTTGGAAAGGTTTAACAATAAAGTCCCTGGCGCCAGCCTGGATGGCATCTATTACCATCGCCTGCTGTCCCATGGCAGAACACATAATTATTCTTGCAGTGGGGTCCAATGCCTTTATTTTTCTTACTGCTTCAATTCCATCCATCTCCGGCATTGTAATATCCATTACTACAAGATTTGGCTTGAACTCCTGGTATTTCTCAACGGCCACAGCGCCGTTTTCGGCTTCCGCAACCACCTGATAGCCGTTTTTAGTCAATATATCCTTGATCATCATCCGCATAAAAGCCGCGTCATCTACTATCAGAATTCCACCCATCAAACTCATCCTCCCAATTTACTGTAAGCTGTTAACTTTTTCCATAGAATTTACGATTTCCGTAATTCTAACGCCAAAATTTTCGTCAATGACCACCACTTCACCCTTTGCAACAAACTTTCCATTTATCAAGATATCCACAGGTTCTCCGGCCATCTTATTCAGTTCCACAATGGTGCCGGGACCGAACTCCAGTATATCTTTTATTGTTTTTACCGTTCTCCCCAGTTCAACGGTGACTTCCAGGGGGACGTCCATAATTAAATCCAGGCTTGCGTTATGAGGAATTGTTTGTTCGGGTTCAAAGTTTTCAAATTGAACCGGGGTAACCGTTACAACTTTCCCCTTTTCATGACCTCCCGTTTTTTGCTCCAAACCCTGCGGTGCAGGCGCCTGTTTTGGTTCAGCAGCAGCGCTTTGCGCCGGCATGGCCGGCTCCTCCACATTTTTTGTATCGCCGTATTGATTGTAAACATATTCTACAAGAGTTTTAGCAAAACCGATGGGCATTAACTGCATAATTTCACTTTTCAGGAAATCGCCGACTTCCATCTTAAACGAAATATTTACTATCTCTTCATTTTCCTCAAAGTACCCCTTTAAAGAATCACTGGCAAAATTGATTTTTACCACTCTCGGCGGCGATATGTTAATATCCTTTTTCAACATTGTCGATAGAGAAGTGGCTGCCGACCCCATCATCTGGTTCATGGCTTCTCCAACTGCGCTAAGCCTCAGGTCATCCAGCTGAAAGTCCGTATTTTTACCATCGCCGCCCATCATGAGATCGGCGATGATCTTGGCGTCCTCTTCTTTTATGATCATCAGGTTGCTGCCATGCAATCCCTTCGTGTAGTCGACTTCCACGACTATGAAAGGCATGGGGTACAACTCTTTTAATTTTTTCATGCTTGTTATGCTCACATGCGGGGTTGTTATGACAACCTTGTTGCGGAGCAGTGAATACAGGGTGGTGGCCGAAGTTCCTATGGAAATATTGCCTATTTCTCCCAGAGCGTCAATTTCTTCTCTTGTCAGAGCGGCCTCGTTTTGACTTCTGATGAGCTCTCTTATTTCATCATCGGATAACAGCTGATCATCCATTGGATTCCTCCCCTTCCGTGACCGATTTTGTAATTTTTACAGCCATCTTATTGTTGTAAATACCTATCATACCCTTAAATTTCAGCCTGTTTTGTACGTAGATGTCCGCTTCATTTCTTACATTTTTATCCAGAGTTATGACATCGCCGGCTTTCAGGTTGATAAAATCCCCCACGGTAATATGCGTTCTTCCTATTTCAGCCCGTATTTCTGCCCTGGTTTTAATCACTTTGCCGCTCAGTGAAAAGATATTTTTCTCAGTGCTGTCTTTTTTGGTGTTCGAAAGCCATATTTTGGTAGACAATTTTGATATGATAGGCTCTATGACAATATGAGGGATACAGATGTTTATCATACCTTCGGCTTTGCCCACTTTCGCATTGAACGTAATCAGAGCCACCGCCTCATTCGGCGACACCAGTTGAATAAACTGGGAGTTTGTCTCAAGCTTGCCTATGGTGGGGTTTATTTCAGTTATATCTATCCAGGCGTCATGTAAAATTTTTGTCATTTTCACAAAAATTTTTTCCAATATGCCGCTTTCTATCTCTGTAGGTTCACGCAGTTTTTCTTTATATTCTCCCATTCCCCCCAGCAATCTATCGACGATGGCGAAAGCTACCGATGGATTGATTTCTATCATGCCTGCACCCTTCAAGGGGGAAAAATCCACCACCGCAATTATGGAGGGATTTGGTATAGAAGAAATAAATTCATTATAAGTCATCTGTTCAACGTAAAATACGCTCACCTGGACCAGGGTCCTCAATTGAGCGGATAAATAAGTCGTCAGGAGCCTGGCGAAATTCTCATGAATCATACTCAGTGTATGCAGTTGTTCTTTTGAAAATTTGTTCGGCCTCTTGAAGTCATAGGTCTTTATCTTTTTGCTGGAATCTTCTTTTTTTATTTCTTCGGCCTTTACTTCGCCCTTGGATAACGCCGCAAGGAGAGCGTCTATTTCACTCTGGGAAAGTATGTCAGACAAGATTTTTTCCCCCTTGATTCAATTTACTATAATGCTTGTAAAAAATACATCTTCGACCTCTCCGCTTGACAGTATGGCGTTAATGGATTCCTTTATCTGCTTCCGCAATTCTTCCATTCCCTTGCTGTCTTTTACGCCGTCGAAATTTTTGGATCTCAGAATTGAAAAAATCCTGTCCCTTATTTCATAGTCCTTGGATTTTATCTCTTTTTCGACTTCTTTGTCGCTTAACAGGTAAACGAGGGACACTTTTATGTAACCTCTGTCAGATAGATTTGTCAAAAAATCTCCTGCAGGGTAGGTGATATATTTGTTTTGGAGTTCAACGGCTTTTGGGCGCCCCTCACTCGATGCGTATCTTGCCACCACATAGGCTATGGATGTAGTAATCAGCATCAATATGAATAAGACGAGTATTACTAAAATTACTTTTTTCAATTCTATTCCCTTTTTTTGCCCCGGCTGTACTGTTGCCATAACCTTTGCCTCCTTTACCTGGGTTCTTCGGATTCGGACACCGATTTTAATATGACGATGTCAACCCTTCGATTCATTGCCCTGTGCTTTTCAGAATCATTGGGGGCGATCGGCCTGTATTCGCCGTAACCCGCCGCCGACAGGATGTACGGCGAAAAATTATGCTTTTCAATAAGGTACCTGACCACGTTTACGGCCCTGGTGGTCGAAAGTTCCCAGTTTGATGGAAACTCCGGAGTATTTATAGGGACATTGTCGGTGTGGCCTTCAACCCTTATCTGTCTATGGCTGTTTTTCAATACGGGCACGATCCTGTCCAAAATACTGATTGCTTCCTTTTTAAGATCTGCTTTTCCCGAGTCGAAAAGCACACCCTCCGTAAATCTCACCACTATGCCCCTTTCCTCCATATTGACCTGGACCCCTTTTATCTGGCTGCGGCTCAGGATTTCCTCCAGATTCTGTTCAAGGTTTTCCATCTGCCTTTGTTCCTGAACCGATTTCAAAGATTCACCCATTTCCCCGGCCCCGACTAAATTCCCCTCACTGACGGCCGGACCGGTTTCCAGTATACCCAGGGACCCTTGCAGGGAAGTGATGGCCAGGTCAAATTTTTTTGTGTCGATGTTGGAGAGTGCAAACAAAAGTGCAAAAAATATTAATATCTGAGTCATTAAATCGCCATAAGTAGTCATCCATAGCGGCGACCCCGGAGCATTTTCTTCGCGGTTATTTTGTCGTCTGCTGCCAGGCAAGATCTTCACCACTTTCCGCCCTGTTGGATGGCTTTAAGTTGTTTCGCTTTTTCGGCGAAAGGAACGCCTTTAGTTTTTCTTCTATAATCCGCGGGTTTTCTCCCGCTTGAATCGACAGCATCCCCTCTATCATTACCTGCTTCAGGAGAATTTCTTCACGGCTCCTGACTTTGAGCTTTCCCGCAATGGGAATGAACAATAGATTGGCAAAGGTCGCTCCGTAAAAGGTGGTTATTAAGGCCACCGCCATGCCCGGCCCAACCGCGCTGGGGTTGTCAAGCTGTTTCAGCATATTAATAAGCCCTATTATGGTGCCTATCAAGCCAAAAGCGGGTGCCAGGGCTCCCATGGTTTCGAAAATGCTCTGGCCCTCCCTGTGCCTCTCTTCCAGAAAGGCCAGCTCAGTCTCCAGTATGCTCTTCACCAGTTCCGGATCGGTGCCGTCTACTATCAGCAGTATGCCTTTTTGCATGAAGTCGTCCTTGAGCTGGTACGCCGCCTCCTCGAGAGCCAGCAGGCCTTCTCTCCTGGCCGTTTCCGCCAGGTTTACGATGGTTTTTATCACTTCACCGGCTTCCATCTGCTTTTCCATAAAAACTATTTTTAAGATTTTAAGCACATCTATCAACTTTGACAGAGGGTAATTCACCAGCGTGGCGGCCAGCACGCCTCCAAAAACAATCAGAGCGGACGGTATGTTGATAAAAGCGCTTAAAGTTCCGCCCATGTAAATGGCCCATATGAAAATGACCAGGCCGCTGACAATACCTATTATAGTTGCGAGATCCATAGCATAACTTCCCTTCAAAGTTTATAAATTGCCGTTGATTTTCCTCCTGTAGTCTATTACTTTATTTACTACCTCTTCCCTCGTCTCCTGGACCACGATTTTCTTCCCCGCGGTCAAAGTTATGATCGTATCGGGAGCGGATTCAATGGTCTCTATCAACTCGGCGTTGAGGACAAATGTCCTCCCGTTTAATTTTGTAAGTTCTATCAACGAACAACACCCCATTTCCCCGGGCCTGACACCCCGTCAAGCCCGGGGCTATTTCATCATCTTTGTCAAATGCGGCAAATTAGATTACGCTTTATCTCTTAAGGTTTACCAGTTCTTGAAGCAGTTCATCAGAAGCAGTGATTATCCTGGAATTTGCCTGAAATCCCCGCTGGGTGATTATCATCTGGGTGAACTCCTCAGATAGATCCACATTGGACATTTCAAGGGAACCCGGAGATACCGTGCCCCTGCCGCCGGTACCCGGCGTGCCGACCTGGGGTTCACCGGAGTTGTTTGAGTAGCGGTACATGTTTTGACCGGCCTTGATAAGCCCGCCCGGGTTGTCGAAATTGGCCAGGGCTATCTGAGCCAGTTCACGGTTCTGGCCGTTGTCAAAGACTCCCGTTATGGTACCCGTGGTATCCAGAGAAATTCCGGTCAGGGTTCCAGCTGGATAGCCGTCTTGAGAAGAAATGTCTATAGAAGTCTCTCTGGCATACTGGGTGACCTGGGTGAAATCCAGGGAAAAAGAAATCTGGTCGGCGCCGGTTATCGTAATATTTACAGGGTTAGTTGGAAGTGAAGCTGGGTCTATACTTCCGTCAGGATTGAATACTAATGTACCCGTGTTGTTGGTAATTGTACCGTCATCTGTATCTATGACGAAATCCCATGTATTTGGGTCGGTGGCAGGATCCCTTCTGGTAAACCTTATGGTCAGATTATGGGGATTTCCCTTTGAATCATATACTTTAAAAGGTAAAGCGTAAGTAGTCCCCCCGGGATCGCCGTCATTTAAATTTTTGTAGAAGCTGACGGCGGTGGTTGCTTTAGCCGGGATCATCATACCTTTTTTTATAACTATACCGCCAATGTTCTGAGGCGACTTGTTTGTCGGCGTTGTACCGGTCAGATCATACTGCCAGCCCAATACCTTTAGTCCATTGGAAGGATTTACTAGATTGCCTTCCTCATCAAACCCGAAGTTTCCTGCTCTGGTATAAAGCTTATCGCTCCCATCGCTCAATATAAAGAAACCGTCGCCTTCGATTGCCAGGTCTGTCATGTTTCCGGTGGACTCCAGGCTGCTCGGAGTGTGTATGGTATCGATAGAGGCAATGGTCATGCCCAAGCCCACCTGCATGGGATTGGTTCCTCCCCGGTTTGCCTGAGGTGACGACGCCCCCCTCATGGTCTGGCTGAGCGCGTCCTGAAAGGTTACCCGGCTCTTTTTGAACCCCACGGTATTTACATTGGCTATATTGTTGCCGATGACATCCATTTTTACCTGATGATTTCTCAGGCCAGTTACGGCTGAAAACATAGACCGCATCATATTAATTAAAATCCTCCTTTAATTTGGTGCCAGCTCCTTCGGTCATTCCGGAGCTTTGAGCCCCCTTGCGGTCCGGCTCATATTATGACGGCACCGTCAATATTTGTAAACACGTTTTCTTTAATGCCGGGACCGTCTATAGCGGTAATCACGGTCCTGTTTTTTATGCTCACCACAAAAGCCAAATCATTCATCAATATGAGCGACTCTTTTACGCCCTTTTGCTCGGCCCTGTTGACGGCATCGGTCAGTTGAGCCATTTGAGCCGAGCTCAAATGAATGTTCCTCATGTTCATTCGCATCTGGGCGTGGTGGGATATCTTCAGGCTCTTCTCGGAAAGCTTTTCCTGCAATATTTCCCGGAATCCTTCGCCCTCCGAGGGGCCATGCTGTCTTTGCACTCCTTGAGGAGCCGGTCGAACCCCGTTAATCCCCGGAGAAAACCTGACATAATCCTGCATATCCTCTTCCATCCCTCATTTACCTGATTTCGTATACGTTTTCCATGGGAACCTTTACTTCATCTTCGCCGATAATCAGCTTCAAGCCGTTCTTTTCAAAAAGTACTCCATTAATTACTCCAGTAACCTCCTTTTCTCCGTCAAACGCCTTTGCGGTTTTTCCAATTACGTTTACCGCCGAAAGGCTCGCCAGTTGAAAATTCAAATTTTGCATCTGCTCCAGTGAGCTGAACTGGGCCAGCTGTGCTATGTATTCTTTGCTGTCCAGGGGCTCCAGAGGATTCTGATTCCGGAGTTCCGTCACCAGAAGCCGGAGGAAGTCGTCCTTTCCCAGGTTTGCCATACCGGCTTTACCGGTTTTTGGTTGTTCCCGCCCATCAATGGAATAATACGTATTTACCTCTACCATCATAACCCTCCCTACACCACATAATTTATGCTGCTGTCGTTTTCTAAGCCCAGGTCATAATTTTTCTCCACTATTTCCTGTATTTTTTCTTCCGAATTCCTAACACCGTATCGGAGTTTCTTCGCGTTGTTAAACCCGCCGTTTCCCGCAAAATCATGTCCAAAGGCGCCGCCGTTTGAGCCTTCAGCCAGCTGATAAACACTTAGTTCCGTCAGCGTATAACCCTGTTGCTGCATCTGATTTTTAAATTCCTGGGCATGAGCCTGAAGAGCTTCCCTCACGTAGCTGTCTTCTATAAACAGCTCCACACGCAAGTTATTCCTTTCCGAAATTACTTTAATAAGTACCTGGCCCAGGTGCTCCGGTTTTAACCGAACGCTTACCAGCCTCTCCTCTCCTTTGTACGCCAGTTGTACTTTTCCGGCTATCTGTTCTATAATTTCCGCTGTCTTGGGAGGCATGTCCCACTTTATTTTGAAATCGGCGTGGCTTTTTGCAGCGTCACCGGGCGATGCTTCATTACCGCGTCTTTCGCTAAACCGGAGAAAATAAGGATGATTGAAAGGGTTGAAAGGGTCCGCCTGCTCCTTGTGCGCAGAGTTTACCGGACTTTGTTGCAATAGTTTTGTTAAATCATGTTCTTGTTCCGAAGTATTAACCGCCTCACCTGTTAACATTCCTCTAACTTTAATGAGTTCATTTCCTCTTTCCGGCTCCGGCAGGAATTCGGTGGATTTGGGGCTTTCGGAAGTTTGCCACGGCATTGTTGAAAATACAGGCGTCTTTGTTTCATCGTATTTTGCGAGAGATCCCGCCGCGGAAACATCCGCACCTTTTTTAACTGTTCCCGCCAGCTTTGTATCTTTGGCTTTAATCAATTCTTCAACCTTGCCGCGAAAAACATTAAAATCCACTTTTGCAAGCTCGGGCATGTATACTTTTAAAACATGATAAAACTTGTTCAGCGTATCCTGGTTTATAATGCCGCTTACATCAAATTCCCGCAGCAGGCTCTGCCAGAGGTTTTTTATTAATTCGCCGTTCGGCTGAAACCCTTCCACCTTTATTGATAAATTATCCCATTTGCGGGTAAGTTCATCCATGGTGGAACCGAGATCCGAGTCGGTGATTTTGCCCGGGATAAGCTGATTAAACAAAAGGAGCAGCCATGCGTTCATATTGATGCCTGAACCGAGAACGCCGCTTCCGAATACGTCTCTATAATCTTCGACCATTTTTCCAAATAATCCGGCCACCCGGCAGCCGTCGCCTTTTGACTTCGGCGGAGTTGTGAAATCTGCATTCAAAAGTTCAACCACTGCCTGAACATCGGCACCCATTTTATCACCTCCTTTCCATGAACTTCTTTTTGGCTGCAATATTATATTCCTCATATTCCGCTCATCTTTTTAGTGATGCGGGCTGCTTTTTGGGGATCCATGTTTGCAAGGATCTGGGACGCCACGTCTTTTTTCATATTTTTCAATATCTGAATGATGAGCTCGTCATCCATGGCTGCTAAAATTTTTGCAGCACTGGAAGGCTCCATCAACTCATAATACTGGGCAATTTCTTTGATGTTTTTTAAATTCATTTCAAGCTGAGATTGTTTTGCGGTAATATCGCTTTCCCTTGATTTTAACTCTTGCTCTCTTTTGGAAAGTTCCGCTTCCTTTGCTTTTAATTCCTCTTTCTGCCTGGCAATGTTCTCCCATTCGGTTTGAATTCTTTTTTGCTCTTCTTCGAACATTTTTCGCTGCTTCTCAATTTCATTTGTTTGGGCGGATTCTTTCAACCGTCCGCCAAAAAACGGCACCCTGGAGGCTATGCTCTTTAAAACCGGGTTTGATGTATCGGCATTTCTCAGTGTAAAAAAGGCGAAAACGCTCAGGAACAGCAAAATTATTATAATAAAGATTATCAAACCGGCAATCACATTCTTGGCGCTGAATATATCCACTATTCAAATTCACCCTCTTTCCGGCAGGCGTTGAGGATGGCCATTTCATCGCTTATTTTTTGCTCCTCCCTGTTTGCATCAATTAAATACAATTCAAACTTTTTCTCTTTAACCCTTTCAAGCACTTTTCTTTCCTTTCTTGATGCAATGAAGGCGAGGCGGGCGAGTTCATACAGCTTTTCGGCCTCCTGCAACTTTTCTCTCTGGCGCTTTATGCGAAAACCTAAATCAGTAAGGTATTCATGAAAAAATGTAAGATCCGCACTGTTTATGAAATCTGCCAGATGGGAATCGAGCTGTGCCCTTACCATCAAATCGGCTTCCTGCAGTTTATTTAAATCCTGTTCTTCCCTCTTTTTGAGGGCGATGGCCTGGGACAATTTTTGTTTATTGGTCTGTTCAATCAGCTGTCTTACTTTGAGAGGAGTTTGGAGCTTAAATTTAAATTTCCTCATGGCCGTCTTCCCCCTCAAAAATGGCCCGCAGGAGGTTTAAAGTTTCCTCGTAACCCACCTTTTCTCCCACTTCCTGCCGCAGGAAACTCCGGATTTTTTCAATATACTTGATAGATTCATCTATACCGAGATTGTTGCCGCGCACATAGGCACCGATATTTATTAAGTCCTCCGCCTCCCGGTAAACGGAAAGGATGTTTTTAACTCTTCCTGAAAGTCTTTTATGTTCATCGCTGACAATATCGTTCATTAACCGGCTGATGCTTGCAAGCACATCTATTGCGGGGTAGTGGTTTCTGTTGGCCAGGGTTCTTGATAATACTATGTGGCCGTCGAGGATGCCTCTTACAGCATCGGATATGGGTTCGTTAAAGTCGTCTCCGTCGACCAGAACCGTATAGACGCCGGTGATGGAACCTCGGGAGGAAGTCCCGGCCCTTTCCAGCAGTTTAGGAAGTATGGCGAAAACCGACGGTGTGTAGCCCCGGGTCACCGGAGGCTCTCCCGCCGCCAGACCCACTTCCCTCTGGGCCATAGCAAACCTGGTGACCGAATCCATCATCAGCATCACGTTTAAACCTTGATCCCTAAAATATTCGGCTATGGCTGTGGCTGTAAAAGCAGCTTTGGTTCTGACAAGAGGCGGTCTATCAGAAGTCGATACGACTATAACGGACCTATGCAATCCTTCTTCTCCCAGATCCTTTTGAATGAATTCATTTAATTCCCTGCCCCGTTCTCCTACCAGTGCGATTACATTAACGTCGGCTTTTGTGTTCCGGGCGATCATCCCGAGGAGTGTGCTCTTGCCCACTCCGCTGCCTGCAAATATACCCACCCTTTGCCCCGCTCCGCAAGTCAAAAGGGCGTCGATGGCTTTTATGCCAAAGGGGAGCGGAGTTCTGATAGGTTTTCTCTCAAGAGGATTGGGCGGGGCATTTACCACCGGGTATTGGTCTTCGGCTTTAATCGGCCCCCTGCCATCTATGGGATAACCCAGGCCGTCCAGCACCCTGCCTAAAAGATCTCTGCTTACCGGGACCGTCAATTTTTTACCGCTGGCTTCCACCTCGCATCCCGGACCCACATTGTCTATTTCGCCAAGAGGCATTAAAATCACGTTTTTTTCTCTAAAACCCACTACTTCAGCCAGGATTTTTCTGTCTTTCTTTTCGGTTTTTATGGTGCAGATTTCACCAAGTTCCACGGGTGGGCCCTGAGATTCAATGGTAAGGCCTACAATCTTGGAAATCCTGCCTTTCGGCCTGATTGTCATGGTATTTTCAATTATTGAATAAACATAATCAAAAATGGAATTATCCATTATCGATGACATCCATTTCCTTCAGTACCTGTCGTATGTTTTCGACCTGAGCATGTATTCCCGCATCTATCTCAAAGTAATCGCTCTCTATTATGCAATCACCGGGTGTAAGCGTCGGATCCCTAATCAGATTTATTTTCTTAACGCCGGGTTTTAAACGGTACAAATCTTTCTTTAACATACTTATCCTTTCAAAATCGCTGTCGCAAAGTCTGATTACTATGTCACGCTCTTCTCCGGCTTTCTGCAGCCCTTGTTTTACAAGACCCACAAGACTATCTAAATCGGTTTCCACCTTTTGGCCGATTACTTTTTCGGCCACAAAAAGGGCTAATTTTACAGCCTCTCTTTCCAGGTAATTCCTAAATTCCCGATTCTGCTCTGTGAGTTCTTGTCTCAATTTGTTGAACTGGGATAATTTGTCCGCCCACAACGCCTCATTCTCTTTTCGAGACAACTCCAGGCCCTTGCGGTACCCTTCCTCATATCCTCTCTCGTAGGCCTCTTTTTCAATCCTTTCCTTATCCGCCAGGGCATTGCTTATAACCCTTTCGGCTTCCTTTTTTGCTTCAGCAACAATCTCCTGAGCACGCTGTACGGCACCTTCCATGAGCTGCGCCTCATACTCCCGAAATTTGCCGTGGATCCACTGCAGTCTGTCTAAAGCGGGTGGGGGGTTTTCGCCCGCCATCCTCTGCCGAAAATCCTTCAATATGAATGGGTTTTCGTTTTTTATCTCGACATATTTTAATACTTTAGACAATTATTTCATCACCCCCGCCCCTGGATATGATGATCTCTCCTGCATCCTCCAGTTTTCTTATGATGTTTACGATCTTTTGCTGGGCTTCCTCCACATCGCGCAGCCTGACAGGACCCATGTACTGCATGTCCTCGTTGACCATTTCAACCTGCCTTTTAGACATGTTGCTGAAGATCTTTTTCTTCACTTCCTCACTGGCGCCTTTCAATGCAAGAATCAGGTCCTGATTATCCACTTCCCTCAAGGTGCGCTGTATGGCCCTGTTGTCCAGACTGAGTATATCCTCAAAGACAAACATTCTGCGCCGGATTTCTTCGGCAAGGTCCGGATCATCAACTTCCAGAGCCTCAATAATATTCTTCTCGGTACCTCTGTCCACGTTGTTTAATATATTTACCACCGTCTGAATGCCGCCCACATTGGTGTAATCTTCGGTAACCACAGAAGCCAGCTGGCGCTCCAGTACCTTTTCCACTTCAAGTATTATGTCCGGGGATGTCCTGTCCATGGTAGCTATACGCCGGGCGATGTCAACCTGCTTTTCGGGCGGAAGCGAAGATAAAAGAGAAGCAGCCTGTTCCGGATTTAAATAAGTCATGATGAGGGCTATGGTCTGGGCATTTTCATTTTGTAAAAAATTCATAAGCTGAGAAGGATCCGCTTTTCTAATAAAGTCAAAAGGCCTAACCTGCAGGGAGGATGTGAGGCGATTGATTATTTCTATGGCCTTTTGAGTGCCCAGGGCTTTTTCCAGTATTTCTTTGGCATAATCAATCCCCCCCTGGGTTATGTAATTCTGTGCCATCAGCATCTGGTGAAACTCTTCGATTATAGCGTTTTTCTCCTCGGAAGAAACCTTTTTTAGGCTGGCTATTTCCAGGGTCAATTGTTCAATTTCTTCCTCTTTTAAAAATTTGTAGATATTGGCTGCTATTTCGGGGCCCAGTGAAACTATTAAAATGGCGGCTTTCTGTTTCCCGGATAATCTCGTCACTGCCATAAACCTAACACCTCTAATCTTCGTTCAGCCATGTCCTGAGAACTTTGGCCACATCCTCCGGCTTGCGGCGGGCCATTTTTTCTATGCTGTTAAAAATATCGCTGGCTTCGGTTTCCTGTTCCTGCATGGCCGCCTGCCGGGCAGCCGCTTGCTGGGCTGCGGCTGTCAATTCCTGTACCATCCGTTCTTCCTCCTGTTTTCTCCTCCTGCGGGCAGCAAAAATTCTAAAGAGCGTCACCGCAAGAACCGCCGCTAAAGCCGCCCCCGCCAAAATCATGTTTCTCTGGCGGGTTCTTTGCTGCTGCTCTTTCGCGCTCATTTCCTGGGCAAAGGCATTGGCCAGATCGTTGTTAAAGGCCATTCCCTCCACAGATATCTGGTCTCTCTGAGGATCATATCCGATGGCATTGCCCACCAGCTGGGATATGGAATTTTTTTCATCGTCGGTTAATTCTCGATTTACCACTACCGATACGGTAAGTTTTTTAACCGCTCCCGGCGAAACGGTTAAATTCTCGCGGGACTCGTTTACCTCGTAGTTCCTCACTGTCTCCGTTTTCTGGTAATTGGAATTGCCGCCGTTTAATTGTTGGTAGCCCGGAACGTTGGAATTAACTCCCGGCTGGCCTTGAGCCGCATTACCCGTTCCTGCAAAATGCTCTCGCAAATCCTGAATGCTGCGCAGGATTCCTTCACCGGTTTCCTGATTTACCGGTGAGAACAGTTTGCTTTCTACGGTTTTTTTATCAAAATCCAGTTGAGCGCTTACCCTGACCACCACGTTGCCCGGCCCGAAAACCTGTTCCAGGAGCGATTGTACACTTTTCTGAAGCTGTTTTTGAAAATTATTTTGGATCGCAAGCTGCGAGTTGACGATTTCCTTTGTATTCTCTTCGGGCGACAGGGGAATATTGGATAGCACTCTGCCGTAATCATCTATGACCGAGACATTTTCCGGTTTCATTCCCTCAACGGAATGAGAAATGAGGTAAATTATGCCTTTCACTTCTTCTTCGGTGATTTCCGCCCCGGGCTTTAACTTTAGAAAAACGGCTGCGGAAGGCTCGGCCTTTGAATCCGGCTCTATGAAAAGGGTTTTTTTGGGCTGGACAATATGTATCCTCGCCGTCTCGACCTGCGCCATTTCTTCGATGGTCCTTACAAGTTCGCCCTCTAGAGCCTGATTGTATTGTATCTGTCTTTCCCAATCGGTGACGCCGAGCCTGGTTTTGTTAAAGACATCGCTAAAACCAATTGTGCCGCCTTTGGGCAGACCCTCTTGGGCCAGCTGTAATCTCGTTTTATAAACAAGCTTGGGGTCTACGAGAATTGACTTGCCACCGTCTTCGATTTTGTAGGGGATTTTCATGTCATCGAGTTTTTTAATAATTTCTCCCGCATCTTTGACATCCAGGTTGGTATAAAGCGGGGCGTACACAGGCCTGCTCACGAAATAAGTTATAAAGCCTATTGCGGCGATTGCAAAAAAAGCGCTTAACAACAGCTTTACCTTTTGCGCCCTATTTCTGCTCTGCCAGAAATCGCTCACCTGCTGCCGTAACTTGTTTATAAACTCCATTTACTTCCACCTTCGCCCGCTATACCTGCATTCTCATGATTTCCTGGTATGCTTCAATCGCCTTATTCCGTATCTGCAGAGTGAGTTCCAAAGAGAGCCTTGCCTTTTCGCCGGCAATTATTACATCATGTATGTTTATTTCATTTCCTTGGATGAGTTCATTCAAAGCCCGGTCGTAGTTTTGCTGCAATGTGTTTGCCGATTCCAAGGCCTCTTTTAAAACGTCCTGAAAGGATTTCTGCCCCTGTTCTTTTATAGCCCCTGCAAAGACGCCTGGCGTAGTTTCGTTGATCCTGGAAATGTTCAAAGGCTCATCTCCCTCCTATTGCTTGTCCTTATACCTTTCCTATTTCCATGGCTTTTGTTATCATGCTTTTTGCGGTATTTATCGCCGTCACGTTGGCTTCATAGCTTCTTGCGGCGGATATCATGTCCACCATTTCGGTTACTATATTGACGTTGGGCATCCTCACGTACCCATTCTGGTCCGCGTCCGGATGAGTTGGATCATACACAAGTTTAAAGGGAGCAGGGTCCTTTTCCACAGCCACAACCCTGACACCTTTTCCCACATCCATAGATCTTGTCAGAATATCTTCAAAAGAAAACTCATTTCTCCTTTCCTGGAAAATCACCCTTTCTCTGCGATAAGGTCCTCCTTCGGGGGTTCGTGTGGTAGTTGCATTGGCTATGTTGTTTGATATGACATCCATTCTGAGCCTTTGGGCGGTGAGGCCGGAAGCGCTGATATCTAAAGAATCAAACAAGCCCAATTTACTTCCTCCCCTCGTTAATAGCGGTTTGCATCAATTTTAACTTTCTCTGAATCTGATCCGCCAGAAGGTTATATGAAAGGGCGTTTTTTGTCAGTTCCACCATTTCCTTTTCAATATCAACATTGTTCTGATCGTTTCTAAACGTGGTTTCGTCTTGTCTTATAACCTCTGGCTCCAAATTATCTAGAGAATTGATTTTTGCAATATGTCTCGGATTGGTCGTCTTTAAATCAAGATTTCTTCCATCAGTTTTATCCTTTATAGCCTGCCTTAGGTATTCTTCAAAATAAACGTCAGACCTCTTAAACCCAGGCGTATCCGCATTGGCTATGTTGTTGGCAAGCACTTGGTTTCGAAGCCATTTTGCATCCAGCAATCTTTCCATCAATGAAATATCTCCGAATAAGTTCATATATAAATCACCTTCTTTTTTTCGACTTTTTTTTACCTTGTTTGCGTATTATTACTAAATTCGCCAAAAAAATGGAAATTCCTTTTTTGATAAATAATATTATGGTGATTTTATAAAAAAAATCTATCCTGCAAAAAGATAGAATCCCCTTTTCTATCCTTTCAGCAGCCTAGCCGGCATAGCGCTTTACGCGCGCCTTAGCCCCACGGCTTTGCGACCTTTCCTTTCGGTAAAGTTTGCCTTTTTAGGGATAATTTATTAATTTGGCTAATATACATTTTAGACAAAAATCGATAAAATCCTCCTTGTTAATAAAAAAAATGCGTGAAATTCTTCACGCATTTTTAAGCCCTTACTTTTTTGAGCTCTTCCAGGAGCTTATCGTTTAAAATCTTTATATACGTTCCCTTCATGCCAAGAGAACGCGATTCAATAACCCCCGCGCTTTCAAATTTCCGTAGGGCATTGACGATGACCGACCTGGTGATTCCAACTCTGTCGGCTATCTTGCTGGCCACCAATAACCCTTCGTTGCCGTCCAGTTCCTCAAAAATATGTTCCACCGCTTCCAGCTCAGAAAAAGACAGTGTTCCGATGGCCAGCTGTACGACGGCTTTTTTACGGGCTTCTTCTTCTATTTCTTCGCTCTTTGATCTCAATATTTCCATTCCCACCACGGTGGCGCTGTATTCGGCCAGCACCAGATCTTCGTCGGTGAATTTTTCTCCGAATCTGGCCAGCACCAGCGTCCCCAATCTCTCGCCCCCGCCGTTTATTGGCACAATGGTTGTCAATTTCTCCGGATGGGTGCATTTGGTGTCATTATCAAAAACGCACTCCAGAGTTTCATGGGGCAAATTGGATCTGGTCTCATGGATTTCCAGAAGCTTGTCGTTGTACTCTTTGGGAAACATCTTCTCCTGCAAAACCTCTTCCTGGACCGCATCACAGTCATAATCTTCCATCAGATAATAGCCCAGGACCTTTCCTTTGCGGCTCGCCACGTAGGCATTGGCGGATAACACCTCTCCAAGGGTTTTGCAAACTTCATTGAAATCTACGGGGTAACCCGCGGATCTCTGCAGCAATTTGTTGATTCTCCTTGTTTTTTCCAGTAGACTTTCACTCATTGTTTTTCCTCCTTTTGGTAATTTATTATAATTTACAAAATATACATACTTAGGTCTTTATCTTTGATTATATGTTTCAGTTTTTCACTGACAAAATTTCTGTCAATGGTTATTTCGCTCTGGGTTAATTTTAATTCCGGAGCGTTAAAAGAAATATCTTCCAGCAATTTTTCCATCACTGTATGAAGCCTTCTGGCACCGATGTTTTCCGACTGCTGGTTGACATATGTTGCCACTTTTACGATTTCATCAATAGCATCGTCTGTAAAATGGATTTTTATACCTTCTGTTTCGATCAATGCAGTATATTGTTTAATTAGAGAATTTTTAGGTTCTATTAAAATCTTCTTTAAATCCTCTTCAGTCAGGCTCTTCAGTTCTACACGGATGGGAAATCTGCCCTGCAATTCCGGTATGAGGTCGGAAGGCTTAGAAATATGGAATGCACCCGCAGCTATAAACAATATATGGTCTGTCTTTACTGGTCCGTATTTGGTCACCACCGTACATCCTTCCACAATTGGAAGGATATCCCGCTGGACACCTTCTCTTGAAACATCCGGACCGTAACTTTCCTTACCCGCTATTTTGTCTATTTCGTCTATGAAGATGATCCCCGTTTCTTCCGCTCTCTTTATGGACTCATTGATCACTTCATCCATGTCGATGAGCTTTTGAGATTCTTCCTGGATTAATATGCGCCGGGCGTTTTCGACGGTGACTTTTCGCTTTTTGCGGCGCTTGGGAAAAAGGCCGCCGAACAAATCCTGAACATTTATTCCCATTTCTTCCATGCCTGAAGCTGAAAATACTTCCAGCATGGGCGGAGCGCTGTCTTCCACTTCTATTTCTATCAATTCCTTTTCCAGTTTTCCCTCCTGCAGGTCTCTAAGGATTTCTTTTCTTCTCTCTCTTACACTCCTTACCTTTTCGTTAAAATCCTCTTCCTCATGATGATGATGATCGGATTTTGACAGGCCGCCGAATATGGCCTCAAAGGGGTTTTTTGCCCCGTGCTTTTCCGGATCAGGACACAGTATTTCGGCTATTCTCTGCTCCGCCAGGACCTTTGCCCTATCCTTTACCTGCTCCATTTTTTCCATCTTAACCATTCTGATGGAAGTTTCTATTAAATCCCTGACCATGGAGTCCACATCTCTACCCACATAACCTACTTCAGTAAATTTTGTCGCTTCAACCTTTACAAAGGGGGCGTTGACCAGTTTTGCAAGCCTTCTGGCTATTTCCGTCTTCCCCACCCCTGTTGGTCCTATCATCAAAATGTTTTTCGGTATGACGTCTTCCTGCATTTCTTCAGGAAGTTTCTGCCTTCGCAGCCTGTTCCTTAAAGCTATGGCTACTGACCTTTTGGCTTCCTCCTGTCCTACTATATATTTGTTAAGCTCCTCTACTATTTTTTTAGGAGTCAAATCCTCCAAAATCCTCACCTCCTTACAGTGTTTCAACGGAAATGCAGTTGTTGGTATAGACGCATATCTCAGCGGCTATTTTTAAAGATTCCTCAACTATTTTTTCAGGAGGAAGATCTGAAAAGCGGCTGAGGGCTCTGGCCGCGGCCAGGGCATACGGCCCTCCCGAACCTATAGCGGCTATGCCGTCGTCGGGTTCAATCACTTCACCGTTTCCTGAAATTATCAATATGTGCTCCCTGTCGGCGGCAATGAGCAGCGCCTCCAGTTTCCTTAACATTTTATCCGTACGCCATTCTTTCGCCAGTTCAACGGCCGCCCTGACGAGGTTTCCATGGCTTTCTTCCAGTTTCCCTTCAAATTTCTCAAATAGCGTTACTGCATCAGCTACCGAACCGGCAAAACCTGCCAGTATGCTGCCGTTATATATCTTTCGTATTTTTTTGGCGTGGTGTTTCATAATCGTATTTTCTCCAAAAGTCACCTGGCCGTCGCCGGCGATGGCCGCCCCTTTTTTATTTACCACCGCCACTATGGTAGTAGCCGAAAACATAAATCTCCGCCTCCTTAAGCGTGAGGGAAAGTCCTGTCGTAGACTTCCTTTAACCTTTCTTTTGTGACGTGGGTATAAATCTGCGTGGTAGACAGACTAACATGCCCCAGAAGTTCCTGAACGGTCTTTAAATCCGCTCCATTGTTTAACATATGAGTCGCGAAAGTATGTCTGAGGGTATGAGGGCTTATCTTTTGGTTTAATGAGGCTGCTTTTACGTATTTGTCTATAATTCTGCGGACGCTCCGGTCGGTAATCCCGGTCCCGTGCCTGTTGAGGAATAAAGCGTCACAGGATATACTTTTCAGCAAAAACGGCCTGCTTCTTTTCAGGTAATCCTCCAGACTTTCAGCCGCTTTTTGCCCAAAAAATACAACCCTCTCGCGAGAGCCTTTTCCAAATACTATTATGTAATTTGCGCCCATGTTCAAATCCTTAACCCTGAGGGAAACCAGCTCTCCAACCCTCATTCCAGTGGCATAAAGCAATTCCATAATAGCCCTGTCTCTGATCCCCAGTGTATCCCCTGATGGAGCCGAAAGCAGGGCTTCTATTTCCGGTGGATATAAAAAGAGCGGCAGCTTCTTGGGCAATTTAGGGCTTTTGACGTAAGCGGCTACATTTTCCCCCACAATCCCTTCCCCGGAAAGAAACTTAAAAAAGCTCCTCACCGCAGAAAGCTTCCTGGCAATGGTTTTTCTCGACAACTGTTTTGCCTTGAGATGCGCTAAAAACCCTCTTATGTCAACGTGATCTATTTTCGAAAAAGCGCGTTCAGATATTTTTTTTTGTTTTAAATATTCGTTAAACTGCATTAAGTCCCCCGCATACGCTTTAATGGTATTTTCGGATTTATTTTTGGTTACTTTCAAGTAATTTAAAAAGCTGTCGATTAACGTTTCGTCCAAATCCATCAGCCTCTCGGTCAACATTCGAATAATATACTACCATAATAGTGTCTTTTATGCAATATTCAATTCTAAATTATTTTTAAATTTATTGTTAATTTTTTTTGATAAAAACTCTCAACTAACCCGAATTTCTTCGTTACGAATAAATTCTCTTAGCGCCTGCAGGGCTCTCCCGGCCATAAGGGCATTTCTCTCCTTTCTTGACTTCACTTTCTGCTCCAAAGGCGGCAATATACCGAAATTCGACTTCATTGGCTGAAAATTTTCGGGTTTTGCCGTGGTGATGTAATGGCAGAGCGCACCTATGACAGTATATTTGGGAAAAACCACAAGGCTTTTGCCTTTTATGAACCTTGCCATGTTAATTCCCGCCACTATCCCGGAAGCTGCAGACTCAATATAACCTTCGACTCCTGTAATCTGCCCTGCGAAAAACAAACCTTTTATCCCCTTCACTTCCAGTGTGGGGTTTAAAAAACGTGGACTTGATATAAATGTGTTCCTGTGGATAAAACCGTAACGAACAAACTCAACGTTTTCAAGGCCGGGAATCATGCTGAAAACTCTCTTCTGCTCGTTCCACTTCAAACTGGTCTGAAAGCCTACAATATTGAAAAGTGTGCCTTCCTCATTTTCTTTCCTCAACTGGACTACGGCAAAGGGCTCCTTTCCCGTACGAGGATCGACTAAGCCCACCGGTTTTAAAGGGCCGAAAAGCAATGTCCCGGGCCCCCGCCTGGCCATTACCTCGACGGGCATGCATCCTTCAAAAAAAACAGGCTTTTCAAATTCTTTTAGTGGATGGGTTTCAGCCCTTATGAGCTCATTGTAAAATCTATGGTATTCTTCCCGAGTCATGGGCAGATTAACGTAATCGTCATCGCCTTTATTGTATCTGGAGCCCCAAAATGCTTTATTCCAGTTAATTGATTCCTTCGTTATTATTGGTGCCGCAGCGTCATAGAAATATATGTATTCCCCGCCGAGAAATTCGGCAATGGCTTTTGAAAGATCCTCCGAGGTTAGAGGGCCTGTGGCTATAATGGCAGGTGGGGATGGTATTGCCTTAACCTCTTCCCTGTGAATTGTCACAAGAGGGTGTTCTTCCAGAATTTTTGTTATTGCCGATGAAAACCGTTCCCGGTCGACGGCCAGAGCCGCGCCCGCAGGGATGCGTGTGGCATCCGCCGCCTTCATGACAATGGAATTCAAAAGGCGCATTTCTTCTTTCAAAAGCCCGGCGGCATTGGTTAGTTCGGCGGACCTGAAAGAATTGCTGCAGACCAGCTCAGCAAGCTTATCGGTATGGTGAGCCGGTGTAGTATTGTAAGGTCTCATTTCAAAAAGTTCCACCCTGATACCGCTGTTGGCTATGTACCAGGTCGCTTCGCACCCTGCAAGTCCACCTCCAACAACCTTGACGCTTTCCATACCTTCCTTCACCTTCGTGACAATAAAAATTAAAGTTTATATCCGCATTCTTTATTTGTACATATTATGGTTTCCCCATTTTTGGTATTTTTTATAACCATCGGGCTTCCGCATTCCGGGCAGTGTCGGTCGCTTGGTTTGTCCCATGAAACGAACTTGCAGCCGGGGTAATTGCTGCAGCCGTAAAAAGTTCTTCCCCGTTTGGATTTTCTAACAACTATGGTACCGCCGCACAGGGGACATTTTACCCCCGCTTCCTCCACCAGGGGCTTTGTATTCCTGCACTCGGGGAAACCCGGACATGCCAGAAATTTGCCGTATCTGCCCCGCTTTATAACCATGTTCCTTCCGCAAAACTCACATTTTTCATCTGTTACCTCATCTTCTATTTTTACTTTCTCCATCTCTTCTTCTGCGATTTTCAACTGTTTTTCAAAGGGGCCGTAAAAAGACTCCAAAACCTTTTGCCAGTGTTCCTCGCCGGATTCTATCCTGTCCAGCTGGTCTTCCATTTCCGCGGTGAAATCTATGTCGACTATGTCGCTGAAAAATTCCTGCATGAGCTGGACCACAATCTCTCCCAGTTCGGTGGGTTTAAATTTCCCCTTTTCCTTCTCCACGTAGCCCCTCTTTTGTATAATATCTATTATGGGGGCGTAAGTGCTGGGCCGCCCTATGCCCTTCTCTTCTAAAGTTTTTACCAGCATGGCCTCCGTATAACGGGGTGGCGGCTGGGTGAAATGCTGCGCCGGTACCAGTTTTAAAAGCTTCAGCTCCTGGCCTTTTTCAAGAACCGGCAAACTGTTTTCGTCGCTTTCCGTTTCTTCGTCTGTTCCTTCAATGTAAAGGGCCATATAACCGGGGAATTTGATAGTCGAACCGGTGGTTTTAAAAATATATTCCCCCGCCTTTATATCGACAGAGACGGTGTCATAGACGGCAGGAGCCATCTGACTGCTTATAAATCTCTCCCAGATGAGCTTATACAACTTGTACTGATCCCGGGTCAGCGAATCTTTAATATCTTCCGGCATCCTTAAAATCGAGGTGGGCCTTATGGCCTCATGGGCATCCTGGATATTTTTTTTTGATTTATGGATGATAGGGGTTTCGGGCAGAAAATCATCACCGAAATTTTTCTTTATATATTCTCTGGCTTCTTTTAACGCCTGTTCGGCTACTCTAGTGGAGTCTGTCCTTATATATGTTATCAGCCCGACGGAACCCTCTCCTTTTACCTCCAGACCTTCATAAAGCTGTTGGGCCAGCATCATGGTTTTTTTGGCCGTAAAGCCCAATTTTCTTGATGCTTCCTGCTGCAGGCTGCTGGTGGTAAAAGGGGGTGCAGGATTCCGCTTCCTTTCGCTTTTTTTAACTTCGATCACTGTAAAAACTACTTTTTCAAGATCCGACAGAATCAGGTCCGCTTCCTGTTTTTTTCCAATTTCGATTTTCTTTTCACCTTTGGAATACAGCTTAGCCCTTACTTGAGAACCAGATTTTTCATCAAATAAATCGGCTTCGACCGTCCAGTATTCTTTTGGAACAAACTCTCTGATTTCTTTTTCCCGATCGCAGATAATTCTTACGGCCACTGATTGGACGCGGCCTGCACTTAACCCCCATTTAACTTTTTTCCATAATATTGGACTGATTTTGTATCCCACAAGCCGGTCCAGGATCCTTCTGGCCTGCTGGGCTTCTACAAGGTGTTTATTAATTTTTCGGGGGTGTTTAATTGATTCGATCACAGCGTTTTTTGTAATCTCGTGAAATTCCACGCGGCACGGCAGGTCTTCCGAAAGTCCCAGAAGATTTGCCAGATGCCAGGAAATCGCCTCACCTTCCCGATCGGGGTCTGTGGCCAGCAAAACACTGTCTGCTTTGGTAGCCTCTTTTTTGAGATTTTCAATCAGAGTGCCCTTGCCCCGAATGGTAATGTATTTGGGTATAAATCCTTCTTCGATGTTGATGCCCAACTGGCTCTTCGGCAGGTCCCTTACATGCCCCATGGACGCCTGCACCCTGAAATTTTTGCCCAGAAATTTGCTTATGGTTTTGGCTTTTGCCGGAGATTCTACTATAATTAGAGATTTGGCCATTATAAAATCACCTTTATTTATATATATGTAATTATAATTCTATAAAGTCGCTTAAAAAAAGTCAAATTTTCATAACAAACCCTCCCGGAAGAGTGACAATAAGACCTTTGAGTTCCAGTCGGGTTAATATAGAGTTCAACTCATGG
Organism: Thermorhabdus hydrogeniformans; assembly: GCF_049310025.1. Taxonomy (NCBI): domain Bacteria; kingdom Bacillati; phylum Bacillota; class Clostridia; order Thermosediminibacterales; family Tepidanaerobacteraceae; genus Thermorhabdus; species Thermorhabdus hydrogeniformans. The sequence continues at coordinate 75,545 of NZ_JBJYKD010000009.1, forward strand.
GATGTCTTTTGGGATTTTGCCAGAAGCTCTTCTACATGCGTTGGTTGAAAGTCTATAAGGCCGAGCACCGATTTTTCCCTGTCAGTGACATTTTGATCCTTCTTGATTTCGTCGGGTCTTGCATCGCCTTCTCCTGCTAAACACAATTCTTCCAGGATATCTGTTACATTCTCCACCAGCTTTGCCCCCTGTTTTATCAGCTTATGAGTCCCCCGGCTGTATGGGCTGAAGATGCTGCCGGGCACAGCAAACACCTCTCTGCCCTGTTCCAGCGAAAAATCTGCGGTTATAAGAGAGCCGCTTTTTTCTGCGGCCTCCACCACCACCGTGCCCAGTGAAAGCCCGCTAATTATCCGGTTTCTGGCCGGAAAATTGCCTGCCAATGGCCTCTGCCCGATGGGAAAGCTGCTTATTATACACCCGCAATTAATAATATTCCTCGCCAGCTGCATGTTCTCCGGCGGGTAAATGATATCCACACCGCAACCAAGCACTGCGGTGGTGGGCCCTCCGGCTTCCGCTGCTCCCTTATGGGCGTGAGAGTCGATTCCCCGGGCCATACCGCTAACCACATTTATTTCGAACAAAGCCAGCTCTCTGGCAAAGTTCTCAGCGACATTTCGCCCGTATGCTGTGGCCTTGCGGGTTCCCACGATGGCTACGGCATTATATTTTAAAGTAGAAATATCCCCTAAAACATATAACACGGGAGGCGGGTCGTAAATCTGTTTTAACAGTTCGGGGTAATCCTCATCCATTAGAGTTATAATTTTAGCTCCTATCTTTTTCGCCCTTGCGGCCTCCTGGTCCGGATTTATGTGAGCTCTATACTTTATTATTCTTTCTGAAAGCTTTTCACTGATTCCCGGGATCTCCATTAACTCTTCCCGGTCGGCTTTTAAAAACCGGGATAAATTCTCAAATCTTCCGGCTATATCCTGTATTCGCCTGGAGCCCAGCTGGGGTATCATGTTTAATGCCACCAGTAGTTGGCTGTCTACCATGGTTCTCCTCCGGAAATTTAATACTCAATACCTGGCTGGGCAGGGACCCCGGCTTTGTAGTGGTGCTTTATTTCCCGGACTTCACTTATCATGTCGGCCTTTTCCTGAATACTTTCAGAAGCATAGCGCCCCGTCAACACCAGGGTTACGTGCTCTGGTTTCATATCCATCAAATTCAGAACCTCCTGTTCCGGGACCAGGCCGAAATCCACCGCTACATTTATTTCATCAAGTATGACCAGATCATGCCTGCCTTCGGAAATGACCTTTTTGGCGAGTTCCAGGCCTTCATGGGCCAATTCAATATCTTTCGGACCCGGATTTCCCTTCTTGACAAAAGTTTCAAGGCCCTTTTGGACCAGCTCAAAGTCCGGCAGGTATTTTTTTATCGCCTGAACTTCACCGTAGTTTTGGCTTCCTTTCATGAATTGTATCATAAAGACCTTTTCCCCATGGCCAATGGCCCTCAGAGCAAGCCCCAAAGATGCGGTGGTTTTTCCCTTTCCATTCCCGGTGTACACTAATATTAAACCCTTTTTATCAAGCATACCATCTCTCCCCTTCTTGAATAAGGCCACATGCCCTCTGTTACTTCTTAGTATTATTTTAAGTGGCAACCAAAACCGTCATACCAGCAGTAATATAAAATCCCAATATAATATAAAAAAATAAAGTATATATATGAGTCTATAATCTTAAATTATTATAATACTTGTCTATATTCCTGTATCTCAACGCTTCCGCTATATGGTTTTCCCCGATGGCTTCGGCTCCATCAAGATCCGCTATGGTTCGTGCCACCTTCAAAATTCTATTGTAAGCCCTGGCGCTTAATTTTAATCTGTGAAAGGCCTCTTTCATGAGCAGCTTTTCGGTCCTGCCCAGCCTGCAGTACCTGTTTATGAGGTTGGGAGTAAGCTGGGAATTATAATAAATGTTCTGGCCCTCGTATCTTTCCAGCTGAATGAGCCTTGCGGCTTCCACCCGCTTTTTTATGGCGGCGGAATCCTCAGTCGATGGTTCCTCAAAATCGGCAAATTTAACGGGAGCCACCTCCACCTGTAAATCTATCCTGTCCATAAGCGGCCCAGATATTCTCGAAAGGTATCTTTGAATTTGATAAGGTGCGCACGAGCACTCATGGAAGGGATCTCCGAAAAAGCCGCACGGGCAAGGATTCATAGCCGCCACCAGCATGAACTTGGCGGGGTACGTGATGGCAGCGTTGAGCCTGGATATGGTTATTTTTCCGTCTTCCAGAGGCTGACGCAAAAGTTCCAGGATTTCCCGCGGAAACTCCGGAAGTTCGTCGAGAAAAAGCACCCCGTAATGGGCCAGGGTAACTTCCCCGGGCTTGGGAATGCGCCCTCCTCCTACCATACCAACCGCCGAAATGCTGTGGTGCGGAGCCCTGAAGGGCCTCTTTTCAATTAAAGACGAATGGGTCGATAAAAGGCCCGCAATGCTGTATATCTTTGTGAGTTCCAGCGATTCTTCAAAAGTCATGGATGGAAGTATTGACGGTATACGCCTTGCCACCATGGTCTTTCCCGAGCCCGGGGGACCGACCATAATCACATTGTGATGCCCGGCGGCAGCTATCTCCAGACACCTTTTTAAATTCCACTGGCCTTTAACTTCCGAAAAATCCCCTTCGTGCGGGAGAGTCTCCCCCTTTCCTGTGCGTGGTTCCACGCTTTTTATTTTTAGTTCGCCCCTCAAAAAACCTACGGCTTCCTCTAAAGTATTTATCCCTATTACATCTATTCCCTGGATCACCGCAGCTTCTTCGGCATTTTCCCGCGGGACCATGATGCCTTTTAATTTTTTTTCCTTGACCTCGATGGCCATAGGCAAAATTCCGCTAACAGGCCTTAATTTGCCATCGAGGGATAACTCGCCCACTGCCGCATATTGTTTTAAATGTTCCGCCGGCAGCTGTTCGGTGGCAGCCAGTATGCCGAGGGCTATGGGAAGGTCAAAATGAGGGCCTTCTTTTTTTATATCGGCCGGGGCCAGGTTCAGGGTAATCCTTTTAACGGGGAAATCAAAGTTCTGATTTTTAATGGCCGCTCTCACCCGCTCCCGCGATTCTTTTACGGCCATATCGGGCAGGCCTACAATATCGAAAGCGGGCAAACCACTGGAGATATCTACCTCCACGTCCACCAGAAAACTTTCCAAACCGTATATGGCACAGCTTTTAACCTGCGCTAGCACAAGCTTTTTCGACCCCCTTCAAAAGGCGTTCACTATGTGAGTGATTTCCGGTGTTTTTTCTCTATTTATCAATATGTCGATCACGTCAAATCTCAGATTTTTAAATGGATGTTTTGATTCATTGAGATAAGCCAACGCTGTTTTTTTTATTTTCTGCTGCTTGTAATAATTTACGGCTTCCATACCCTTCCCGAAATTTTGAGTGCTTCTGGTCTTTACTTCCACAAAAACAATGGTACCTCCGTCCAGGGCTATTATATCCAATTCCCCAAAGCGGCAACGGTAATTTGTAGCAAGGATGCGGTAATTTAGCCTTTTTAAAAACTCGGTGGCAAGCTGTTCTCCCAGTGAACCAAGGATTTTGTTCCCCATTTCATATCTCCAACCCTTTTATCGAAAAGCTCTTGCGGTGAACGGGGCAGAAGCCGTATTCCCGTATGGATGCCACGTGCTCCTTCGTCCCGTATCCCTTATTGCGGCGGAATCCGTATTCCGGGTAAAGCCGGTCGTATTCCCTCATAATTCTATCCCTCTCCACCTTTGCCACTATTGAAGCCGCAGCTATGCATGCGCACAGGCCGTCACCGTGTATTATCGCCTGCTGGGGAATTTTAATTCCCGGGATTTTTAGCGCGTCTACCAGAACGTAATCGGGCTTTATACTTAGCTTTTCCACAGCCCTTCTCATGGCAAGAAGTGTGGCATTTAATATATTGTAACTATCTATGTATTTTTCATCCACCACGTCAAAGGCGTAGGCCAGAGCATATTTTTTTATTTCCCCGTAGACTCTTTCCCTTTTTTTCTCGCTCAAAAGTTTGGAGTCTTTTAAATCCATTATGAGGGTGTCCAGAGCCAGAATAACGGCCCCTGCTACCACCGGCCCCGCCAGCGGACCTCTGCCAGCTTCATCAACTCCGGCCACCAGCTTATACCCTTTGCTCTGCAGCTCTCTTTCGGCATCATATAGCTTTAGAATCCTTTGCCTCTCAAGCTCAGAAATATTTTCCAAATAACGGAGTCCCTCCTATCCCTATATTTTAAGATAGTTCTATTTTTTGATTCGGCACTTTTATTCAAAATCCTGCTTTTTTACATCCGACGGCAAAAAATCCGCAGCCCAAGGTCCTTTCAGCCCGTGTAAGGTCGGCTCCTGCCAGAACTCCTGTTGGTCTGGAATTTCCAGAGAAATTTTCCCCAGTCGGCCCCGGCGAAATTCACTTATTACCACCCTGGCGCTTCTATAAATATCCGGAAAGCCTCCGCTCAGCAAGAAGCCCCGGTTTTTGGCTATTTGTTCCAGTATTTCTCTGGGATTTTTGCCGGGGTCAACTTTATATCTGGATATTAGACCGTCGGGATGGCGGTTTGATAAAAAACCTATTAACAGCATTGAAAGTTCTTCGATGTTTAACAGCTCATCCTTTATACATCCCAGTAGAGCAAGCTTAATCCCCGTAGATCTGCTCTCGATTTTCGGCCAGAGGATGCCGGGAGTATCCAGTAACTCCAGCTTTTTATCGACCTTAAGCCACATCTTCCCCTTGGTCACACCGGGCATGTCTCCGGTTTTTGCGACTTTTCTTCCAACCATCTGGTTAATTATTGAAGATTTTCCGACATTGGGCACGCCGACCACCACGCACCTTGCCGCCCTCCTGAGGTTTTCTCCAGCCGCTTCTTTTATTAAATCAATGAGTCTGTGAAGCCCCCTCCTTCCCGGAGTATCGACTTCCACCGCATTAATGTTCATCTCTTTAAATTTTTTAACCCATAGTTTCGTTATATCCTGATCGGCAAGGTCAGCTTTGTTCAACGCCACAATAATATTTTTCCTGCAACCGAGCAATTCTTCCAGGTCAGGTATATGGGTGCTTAAAGGGGCTCTTGCATCGGTTAGTTCCAAAACCACATCAACCAAAGGCAGGTGTTCCCTGATCATTCTCCTGGTTTTTGCCATGTGACCGGGATACCAGTGAATTTCCACATTTACACCCCCCTTAAAAAAATTTAAGGGACTGCCATCAGTCCCTCTCCTTTATCCTGGCCGCTTTGCCTTTTAGTTCCCTCATATAATAAAGCTTTGCCCTGCGCACCCGCCCTTTCTTAACAACCTCAATTTTGTCTATGCGGGGAGAATGCAGGGGAAAAATGCGCTCTACCCCCACGCCGTAGGAAATCTTTCTGACTGTAAAGGTCTCCCTTAATCCACCGCCTCTTCTGGCGATGACAGTGCCTTCAAATACCTGAATTCTCTCCCGGCCGCCTTCAACAACTTTAGTGTAAACCTTCACCGTGTCTCCCGGCCTGAAATCCGGGATGTCTTTTTTTATTTGTTCCTGTTCTATAGCGGTAAGTAAATCCACTCTTTTCCCTCCTTCCAGTGTCGATAACAAAAGTTATTATAGCATAAAGGTTTTTTCTTGGCAATTAAAATCTGGTTTTTCAAAATCCGAGAAAAAACTACGTCAAGATATCTTCAAGTAATTTTTTGTCCAGCTCAGTGAGATGGAGCTTTCGGAACAAATCGGGTCTTTTTTCATAGGTTCTCCTTAGGGCCTCCCTCCTCCGGAAAAGCTGTATTTCTTTATGATTGCCGGAAAGAAGTACTTCCGGCACTTTGAGGTTTCTGTAAACCGGAGGTCTTGTATACTGGGGGTATTCCAGCAGGCCTTCTGAAAAGGATTCGTTTTCCGGCGACTCTTCGCTGCCCAGTACGCCCGGCACAAATCTTATAGTGGCATCTATCACAGCCAGAGCTGGTATTTCCCCGCCGGTCAGAATGAAATCTCCCATGGAAATTTCATCGGTAACAATTGTTTTTACCCTTTCATCCACCCCTTCGTAGTGGCCACAAATTAAGATGAGGTGTTCCTGACCGGAATATTCTCTTGCAATTTGCTGATTGAACAGCTTTCCCTGCGGGGATAGCAATATTACGCGCTTTTTTTCCGCTTTTACGGCGCTTTCGACGAATTCTACGGCTTCAAATATGGGTTCGGGTTTCATCACCATCCCGCACCCGCCGCCGTAAGGGTAGTCGTCAACCTTTCTATGCTTGTCCCGGGAAAAATCTCTTATGTTTACCAGTTCGATTTTTACCAGGCCTTTTTCCCGGGCTCTTTTTATTATGCTGACATTCAGGGGACCGGCAAAAAATTCGGGAAATAAAGTGAGGATATGGATAATTAGCACTATATCATTCCCTCCATTAACCTTACCGTCATTGTATTTTTCTCCAGATCCACCCCTGTTATCACTTCTTTTATCGCCGGAATGAGAATTTCCTTTTTTTCGTTGGTCTGCACCACATAGACGTCGTTTGCTCCGGTTTTGAGTACATTTGTAACGATCCCCAGGTGCTTTCCGTCTTCACTTAATACGTCCAAACCTATGATGTCGCCTATAAAATAATGATCTTCCGGCAATTTCACCGCATCTTTCCTGTGAATTTTAATATAATTACCCCGGACCCGCTCGGCCTCCTCCCTCGAATTTATTCCCCTTAATTTCAAGACCGCAAAAGCGTTTTTTAAAAACAGCACCGATTCAATGTCGAAGGGAAGCAATTCACCTCTATGCTCGACAAAAACCGATTTTAGATCATTGAATCTCCTTATATTGTCCGTCAATGGTTCCACTTTGACCTGGCCCTTTACGCCCCAGGGAGACAAAATTTTACCCACAATTAAAAAATCCTTCAAAATCATCCCCCTAAAAAAAGGGTTAGGTTTCCCTAACCCCCGGACCTAAATTATATAATTTCCACTACCACTCTTTTGCCTTCTTTAGCCGCCGCCGCTTTTACCACGGTGCGGATGGCTTTGGCGATTCTGCCCTGTTTTCCGATAACTTTCCCCATATCTTCGGGGTCAACTTTCAGTTCCAAAATAACGGACTGCTCGCCCTCAACCTGATTGACGGAAACCTTTTCCGGATGATCCACCAGGGCTTTTGCAATGTATTCCACTAATTCGATCACAGTCATTCCTCCTTCGATTTTTAAGCCTCCAAGCCTGTTTTTTCTGTTTTAGTGCCTTTACCATCAAAAATTCCTACATTTTTAAATAAGTATTTTACGGTATCGGTGGGTATAGCGCCCTTTTTCAACCAATCGGTAGCCTTTTCTATATTTATCTTTATTTCCGCGGGATCGGTAAGAGGATTGTAATATCCTATTTCCTCAATAAATCTGCCGTCCCTCGGCATTCTGCTGTCGGCTACAACGACCCTATAAAAGGGTTTTTTCTTGGCGCCCATGCGCTTTAATCTTATCTTGACCGCCATGACTTCACCTCCTTCTAAAAGCCAAAAAATGGAAATCTTTTCTTGCCTTTTTTAAAACTCTTTTCCATATCGGCCATTTGCTTAATCATCTTTTTCATCTGCTCAAACTGCTTGAGCAGGCGGTTGACATCTTGAATGGACGTCCCGCTCCCGGCGGCAATCCTCCTCCGCCTGCTTCCGTTTATAATGCCGGGATTTTTTCTTTCTTCTTTCGTCATGGAGTTTATGATTGCCTCTACGTGCAATAAATCTTTTTCATCCAACTCGAGCCCCTTTAACTTATGGGTTGAAAGGCCGGGTATCATCCCCAGGATTTGATCAAGAGAACCCATCCTCCTGACCTGCTTGAGTTGGTCCAAAAAGTCGTTGAGGTCAAAGGACTGAGTTTTTATCTTCTGCCCCAGTTCCTGCGCTTTCTTCAAGTCAATGGATGCGGTGGCCTTTTCAATGAGGGTTAAGACATCACCCATACCCAGTATCCTGGACGCCATTCTCTCGGGATGGAAGAGTTCAAGGTCCTCCAGCTTTTCTCCCATACCCACGTATTTTATGGGACAACCGGTTACAGCCTTCGCCGAAATGGCCGCCCCTCCCCTGCTATCCCCGTCCAGCTTCGTCAAAATAAGCCCTGTCAGATTGAGGCGGCGGTGGAATTCATCGGCCACATTGACCGCGTCCTGGCCGGTCATGCTGTCCACCACAAGCAAAATTTCATGGGGTTTGACGGCATTCTTTATGTCGGACAACTCCTGCATCAATTCATCGTCAATATGCAGGCGCCCTGCAGTATCTATTATAACCACGTCATTGTTGTGCCTACGGGCATATTCCAGAGAAGCTCTGGAAATATCAACCGGATTCTCCTGGCCCATGCTAAACACCGGCAGGCCCAGCTTTTCGCCTACCACCTGGAGTTGTTTGATGGCTGCAGGGCGGTATATATCAGCTGCAACCAGAAGCGGCTTTTTGCCCTGCTTTGACAAAAATCCGCCAAGCTTCCCTGCAGTGGTGGTTTTCCCGGAACCCTGGAGGCCTACCAGCATAATTACACTGATGTCCGTATTAGAAAGATTCAACCTGTTCTCCTTTGAACCCATTAACCGAATGAGTTCATCGTTTACGATTTTTATTACCTGCTGGGCCGGAGTCAGACTTTCCATTACCTCCTGTCCCACAGCCCTCTCGCTTATCCTCTGCACCAGATCCTTGACAACTTTGAAATTTACATCGGCTTCCAGCAGTGCCAGCTTAACTTCACGCATGGCCTGCTTTACATCGGCTTCCGACAGTTTGCCTTTTCCCTTCAGCCTTTTAAATACATCGGTCAATTTTTGGGTTAAAGCTTCAAAGGCCACAATTATTCACCACTTTCCTTCACCAACGAGGCGATTTCGTCGTATATTTTTTCAAGTTTGCACCTGTACTCACCGGAAAGGGCCGGTTCCAGTTCCTTTAAAGATTTTAATATTTCTTCCACCTTTTTTTCCAGCCTCAAAAACCTTTTTACCATGCCCAGCTTTTCTTCACATTCAAAAAGAATATCCTGAGAACGGTGGATAATGTCGTAGACGCCCTGTCGGGTTATCCCATAATTCTCGGCAATTTCTCCAAAAGAAAGGTCGTTCAAGTAGTGCAGCTCAAAAATTTCCCTCTGCTTTCCGGTTAAAAAATCGCTGTAAAAGTCGTATAAAAGATTGAGTCTTGTAAGATTATCCACAATGTTCACCTGTAAAGTATTTAACCTTTACATGTCTATTCTACATGAGAAAGCAATTAAAGTCAACCATAAAATTACAATATGGCGTCCACAAAAGCGGACGGATCAAATTCCTGCAAGTCTTCCATGCCCTCCCCGACACCTATAAACCAAACCGGAATGCCCAGCTCCGATGCGACGGCGATGGCGATGCCGCCTTTGGCGGTGCCGTCCAGCTTTGTAAGAATAATGCCTGAAAGGTTTACGGCTTCTTTAAATATCCGGGCCTGGGACAGGGCGTTTTGCCCGGTTGTGGCGTCCAGAACCAGGATGCTCACAACCTGCGCTTCAGGATACTCCTTCTGGCAAACCCGGTAAAGTTTTTTCAATTCGTCCATTAGATTTTTCTTCGTATGAAGGCGGCCGGCCGTATCGCAAATAATGACATCGGCTTTTCTGGCTTTACCGGCCTGCAGTGCATCGAAAAGCACCGATGCCGGATCGGAGCCTTCCTGATGCCTTATGACGTCCACACCTGCTCTCCGGCCCCATATCTCCAGCTGGTCGGCTGCAGCCGCCCTGAATGTGTCGGCGGCTGCCAGGATGACTTTTTTGCCCTTATTTTTAAAATTATATGCGAGCTTACCTATGGAAGTGGTTTTGCCCACGCCGTTTACCCCAACCACCAGTATTACTGCAGGCGGCACAATTATCATTCGCTCTTTCGGAAACAATTCCTTTATTTCTTCTTTCAACGCTGTTCGTAAATCGCCCGCATCTTTGATGTTTTCCTTTTTAACCCTTTCTTTTAAACCTTCCATGAGTTTCCGGGTAACGCTTACCCCCACGTCTGCCGTTATAAGCAATTCCTCGAGTTCTTCAAGGGTTTCTTCATCAACCCTTTTGGTGAACCTTAAAAGGTTGTCGATTTTTGCCGTAAGACTGTCCCTTGTCTTGCTCAATCCCTGCTTTAACCTGTCGATTAATCCCAATTGATTCACCCCTTGACTAAGATTCCATTTTAACGGCCAGCACTTTTGACACGGCCGTTTCTTCCATCGCTATTCCGTAAAGGGCGTCGGCCACGGCCATGGTATTTTTCCGGTGGGTAATTATTATGAACTGGGTGTGCGTGGAAACCCTCTTCAAATAACGTGTAAAGCGATCTATATTGGCGTCGTCCAGCGCGGCTTCGATTTCGTCCAATATACAGAATGGAGTGGCTTTGGTGTTCAAAATGGCAAAAAGTAAGGCGATAGCCGTTAAGGCCCTTTCTCCTCCGGACAGCAGCGAAAGACTCTGAAGCTTTTTCCCAGGCGGTTGCGCAATTATCTCTATGCCAGACTCAAGCAGACCTCCATCCCCCTGGATTACAAGTTCGGCCTTGCCCCCTCCAAAAAGTTCGATGAAAATCTTCTGGAACTCTGAATTGACTTTTTTAAAAGAATTGATGAACATTTCTTCCATGGCCTTTGTTATTTCACGGATCAAATTATCCAGTTTTTCCCTGGCCCGGACCAGGTCTTCACGCTGGGATTTTAGAAAATCGTAGCGGGCCTTTAAACTGTCGTGGTCTTCGATGGCCTGGATGTTTACGGGACCGAGAGATTCTATTTTATCCTGAATCTCGTTCAGCCTGTCTTTCATTTTGTCAAAATCGCCCAGGTCCTTTTTTAGTTTCTGCGCCTCGTCAATCGTGAGGCCGTACTTTTCCATCAGTTTTTCGCCTATCTGCCTTATTTCAATATCTAATGCAGTCTGGGCCAGCCGCCCGTCATTTAATACTCGCTCGCATTTTCTCTGATCCTCTTCTATCTTTTTGAGCCGGTTTTGCGTGTCTTCCAACCTCTCTTTTATAATCTCTCTTTCCTTTTTCAGATTTTCCAGTTTTTTCTTTAATTCCGCATTTAAGTTTGTCACGCCTTCCAGTTCCGCCTGTATATCTGAGATTTTATTCTTGGTAGAAAGCCTTGCATGCCGGTTTCTCTCCAGCTTTTCTTCCAGGTTTTTTAATTCACCGATCCATGACTTCATGTTTTGTTCCAGGCTTTGTATGTTCTGTTTCAGACCTATTTCCTCCTGTTTGCAGGAGGCCAGTTTTACTTTCAACTCGGTAATCTGACGGGCCAGAATTTCTCTTACCGCTTTTTCCTTTGATATCTCTTCCTGCAGAGCCTTCACCATGTGCTGGCTGGACGCGTTTTTACGGTCGATATTTCCTATATCCTTTTCCATCAGGGAAATCTCGCGGTCGATTTCGGCTATGTCCGCCAGGATTTGTTCTCGTTCCAGTTGAAGCCGGTCTTTTCTCTGCTCTCTCTCTTTTATTAGGTTTTTTTTCTCGTTCAGCTCTTTTTCAAGGGCGGCTATTTCGGGCTTTAAACCGTAAAGAGCATCCTTGACGGAGGCAATTTTTTCCTGTTTTTTGTTAATTTCCGATTCCAGCTGTAAACAGTGCTGTTTTAACCCGGTCAATTCGCTTTCCAGTTGCTTTATTTTTTCTCTAAACTCCATAAGCTCCCTTTTTCTCGAAAGTATAAAACTTGACTTCTTTTGACTCCCCCCCGTAATGGAGCCGCCCGGGTTTAAGACCTCTCCCTCCAGTGTCACCACTTTCAGGCTGAAGCCGCTTTTCCTTGCCATGGCCAGAGCATTGTCAATGCCGTCGGCTACCAGCACCCTTCCCAGCAGGTGGGCGACGGCGGGGTAAAATCTGCGGTCGAAATAAACAAGTCTATCGGCAGTCCCCAAACACCCTTTTTCAGATAAAATCGATGTTTCACCGCCGTCCAGACACCGGGGCTTTATCGTGGAGAGCGGTAAAAATGTAACCCTGCCCAGGTTGTATCTTTTTAAAAACTCAATGGCTTCTTTGGCGTTTTCCTCATTGTCGCAAACGATATTCTGAAGCGCCCCGCCCAAAGCCGTTTCGATGGCAACTTCATATTCTTTGCCGACGGTTATGATGTCCGCCACGGTACCGTAGATGCCCAGAGTCTTCAAGCGCCCGCTTTTAAGGCAATTCAACAGATTTTTTACGCCCAACTGGTATCCTTCCAGATTCTCATTTATTTCCTCCAGTGCTTTGAGTCTGGAAATCATCGCCGATAAATCCGACTGTTTTTTTGCGCGCAATTTTTCCATTTCGGCCAGTTCCGCGCTTTTTTGCTGTAAACTTTCAATCAATTCTTCCAGGGCCTTATCGTGGTCCCGGTAAAGGTCTGTTAAACCTTCAGTTCTATTTTTAATATCCCCGATTTCGCAGTTGGTTTTTGCATTTGCTTCTTGAATTTGAGAAATTTCCCTGTCGATCTGGTTTAAACGGTTTTGCAAATTGTTCTTCATGGTATTCATACTTGAAATTTTGTTTTTCTTTTCCGAAGCAAAGTTTAATAAATCGATAACATCACCCTTTAAGTTTTCTACCAGCAGTTCCTTTTGTTTTATAGAATTATCCGAATGGAAAAGTTTCTGTTCTTTATCAGCAATTTCCAGTTCCAGACCGTTTATTGTTTTTATTTTTTGCTCAAGCACCTCTGTTTTCAGATTTAAATCGTTTTTTGCAGCATCGATTTTTTCACGCATTTTAAATAAATCATCGGCGATGCCGGAGCTTTCTTGTTCCAACCTTATAAATTCATCCCTGGCCCACTGCAGATCCCTTTCCAATTCTCTTTTACGGCCGCTATTTTTCAAAAGTTCTTCCTGAGTTTTTTCATGTTCCAGTTCTTTTGATTCCAGCTCCCTACTATCCGTGTGCAGGCTTTCACGGAGAGCAGACTTTTCGTGAAGAATCCTCTCCAATAAAAGGCCGTTTTCCTCCGCAGAACTTTTTATACGCAGCAGTTCTGTTTCCTTTTTTGAAATTTCCCCAAGCATCAGGTTTACATCCACTTCTTTTAGTTGGGCCAACAGATCCCTGTATTGCAGGGCTTTTTCCTTTTGCTCCGCCAGTGGTGCCAGCTGGTATTGTATTTCGGCCAGGACATCGTCTATTCTTACCAAGTTGTTCATGGTCTCTTCCAATCTTTTTTCCGCCTCTTTTTTCCTGGTTTTATGCTTCATTATACCCGCGGTTTCCTCAAAAATTAACCGCCTTTCTTCCGGGCGGCTGGTTAAAATGTCGTCAATCTGGCCCTGGCTGATAATGGAATACCCATCTTTGCCTATCCCGGTATCCATTAATATTTCCTGGATATCCTTTAACCTGCACGGAGTCCTGTTTATGTAAAACTCGCTTTCCCCCGAGCGGAACACCCTCCGCGTAAAACATATTTCCGAGTATTCGACGGGGAGCAAGTTGTCCGAATTGTCAAGGATAATGGAAACTTCAGCCATACCCATGGGCTTTTTTGCATTGCTGCCGGCAAAAATTACATCCTCCAATTTGGCTCCCCTCAGGTTCTTCACACTCTGTTCGCCCAGCACCCACCGTATGGCATCGGTGATATTACTTTTACCGCTGCCGTTGGGGCCCACAATGGCGTTTATACCGGGCTGAAATTCAATCGCCACCTTATCTGCAAAGGATTTAAACCCGTGTAGTTCCACTCTTTTGAGATACATAGGCTTCCTCCTTACCTTTTAAATTCTACCACATAGAAAACAAAATAAAAATACCTGTCTTTTTTAAGACAGGTATAAATTCAAGAAAATCAGCGGGGTTCTACGATAAATTTTATCGCCGTCCGCTCTTCTCCATCGATGTCGATTTCTGCAAAAGCCGGAACTGTTACCAGGTCAATGCCATTAGGTGCCACAAAACCTCTTGTAATTGCAATAGCCTTAACCGCTTGATTCACGGCTCCGGCACCCACCGCTTGAAGTTCCGCCACGCCCTTTTCTCTCAAAACGGCTGCCAGAGCTCCTGCCACAGATTTGGGTTTTGATTGAGCTGATACTTTTAGTACTTCCATTCCATATATCCCCCTTAAAATATTTATTATTTCTTAAAAATATATATTCTATGAGGCGAATAAAATTCCTTCTTTTTAAAATATTATATTTTAATACCCAATACTTAAAACTCGAAGGGCCTCTCTGGCGGCCTCCTGTTCCGCTTCCTTTTTACTCCTGCCCGAACCCCTGCCCAGGACCCTGTTTTTCCACACGACTTTTACATAAAAAACCCTGTCGTGAGCCGGGCCTTCTTCCCTTTCCACCTCATAGGCTATCCTGTCGGGGGCTGTTTTTTGCAATATCTCCTGAAGGGTGGTCTTGTAATCCATAGCCCATTCCCCTTCAACGGCCTTAGAAATTATGGGCTCAAGATTTCTTATAATGAATTCCGACGTGACATTCAGTTTTTTTTCTATATATATCGCTCCAATCAACGCCTCAAACGTATCTGCGAGGATTGAAGACTTTTCGCGCCCTCCCGTGTTTTCTTCCCCTTTTCCGAGGATGAGGAATTCGCCCAGTGAAAGTTCATTCGCCACTCTTGCAAGACTTGGCTCACATACGACCAGGGCTCTGATTTTGGTCATCTGACCTTCGGTTAATTCCGGGTACTTCTCGTAAAGATAATGAGTCACCACCAGCTCAAGGACCGCATCGCCCAAAAACTCCAGCCTCTGATTGTTTTCCTGAGGCGAGGTGGCCTGTTCGTGGGCGTAGGAAGGGTGTATGAAAGCCCTGTTTAAAATTTCCGCATTGTCAAAAAAAATACCTATATTTTTTTGCAATTTCGCAAGTGCATTTAATCTTTTTTCATCGATCCTCATCAGGCCTTAACCTCTTTTAGTATTTTTTTACTATCACGCATGCGTTATGACCGCCAAATCCCATGGAATTTGACAGAGCTATGTTGACGGGTCTCTTAAGGGATTTATTGGGCACGTAAAATAAATCACATTCCGGGTCCGGTGTCTCGTAGTTTATTGTGGGAGGTATCTCATCATTCTGCACCGCCAGCACCGTTGCTATGAATTCCACCGCTCCCGCCGCCCCCAGCAAGTGGCCCGTCATGGACTTTGTCGAACTGACGGCGAGTTTATAGGCGTGGTCCCCGAAAGTGCTTTTTATGGCCAGGGTTTCGAATTTGTCATTTAAAGGCGTTGAGGTGCCGTGAGCATTAATGTAATCGACTTGCTCGGGCTTAATGCCTGCATCCAAAATAGCCGCCTTCATGGCCCGCGCGGCACCCTCGCCTTCCGGCGCAGGCTGGGTCAGGTGATATGCGTCGGCGGTGGTTCCGTAACCTATTACTTCGGCATAAATCGGAGCATTTCTTTTTAAAGCATGATCCAGGGTTTCCATGACGACAACACCGGCCCCCTCCGCCATTACAAATCCGTCCCTGTCTTTATCAAAAGGCCGGCTGGCCCGGGCGGGATCGTCATTGCGGGTCGAAAGGGCCTTCATGGATGAAAATCCCGCCAGTGAAAGCGGAGTAATGGGAGCTTCCGTCCCGCCGGCTATCATGATATCCGCATCGCGTTTCTGAAGTATCCGAAATGCTTCGCCTATGGCGTTGGTCCCGGAAGCGCAGGCGGTAACCACCGTAAAATTTGGTCCCTTAAAATCAAAAGCCATGGAAACCTGGCCGGAAGCCATATTGGCAATCATCATCGGTATAAAGAACGGGCTCACCCTCTTTGGCCCCTTTTCCATCATCACATTGTGCTGTTCCTCCCATGTTTCCACCCCACCTATTCCGGAACCCATTATAACACCGGCTCTCGTTTTGTCGACGGAGGCCATGTCCATCCCGGCGTCTTCCAGCGCCATTTTTGTGGCGGCAACCGCAAACTGGGTAAATCTGTCCAGTCTTTTTAGTTCCTTTTTATCTATATAATCTTCCGGCTTGAAATCTTTTACCTCGCCGGCAAATCTGGTGGGAAAATCCTCACAATTAAAACGTGTTATGAAATCGATACCGGATTTGCCTTCTCTAATGGAATTCCAGAAGCTATCCTTACCTGTTCCCACAGGGGAAACTACTCCTATTCCGGTTATAACAACGCGCTGTGTTTCCATAAGCAATCCTCCTGACTTTAAGATGAGAATCTATAAAAAAGGGACTGCTCCCTGAATGCCATCTAAAGTAAAGTCCCGTAAAAGTTACGGGACTTTTATGAGGCTATGCGGTATGATTTTTTATGTAGTCTATCACATCCTGAACCGTCTTGATTTTTTCAGCATCTTCATCGGGAATCTCCAGATCAAATTCCTCTTCAAAAGCCATTATTAATTCCACTATATCCAGAGAATCGGCTCCCAGATCATCGATGAAGGAAGCTTCCGGAACCACATCATCCTCATCAATACCCAGCTGGTCGGCAATAATCTTTTTTATCTTGTCTAATACTTCCATCCCTTCACCCCCCTTCTTAGTGCATATTATGATTAGTTTTACATATTTTATTCCATATTAAAGATATTATAAAGTAAGGCCACCGTCAATAGCTATTACTTGTCCGGTAATATAAGAAGCCTTTTCCGAAGCCAGAAAAGCTACGGCGCCGGCCACATCTTCCGGTACGCCAAGTCTTTTCATAGGGATCCTGTCCTCCATGGACGGATTTTTATCTATCAGGGACGAAGTCATATCTGTTTTTATAAAGCCGGGAGCTATGGCGTTCACGGTAATCCCACGGCTTCCCAGCTCTTTTGCCAGGGCTTTTGTAAATCCTATAATTCCCGCCTTGGCCGCCGCGTAATTGACCTGCCCCGCGTTGCCGTAAATACCCACTATGGAAGCGATATTGATAATCCGGCCCTCACGCTGTTTGACCATGTACTTTACCGTGCCCTTTGTTGTATTGTAAATGCCTTTTAAATTGGTATTTATCACATCATCCCAGTCCTTTTCGCTCATCCTGAGAAGCAGTGTGTCTCTTGTAATTCCTGCATTGTTCACCAGGACATCTATTTTGCCGAATTTGCCGTAAACGTCATCCGCCATCTTCACAGCCTGCTCGTAATTTGAAACATCGGCTTTATACGCATCGGCTTTTCTGCCCATTGCCCTGATTTCTTCAACCACTTCTCTGGCCGCACTTTCATTGGAGAAAAAATTCACCACGACCGTAGCCCCGGCCTTCGCCAGCTCAATACATATGCTTTTCCCTATTCCTCTTGAACCGCCGGTTACAATACAGATTTTATCGGAAAGGTCCATCAGCTCTTCCCTCCAAAGTAATTCAAGGTTTCGGTCAGCGACTCCACATCTTCCACATTCAAAGTAACCACGTTTTTATCGATTTTTTTTACAAAACCGGAAAGCGCCTTGCCGGGGCCCACCTCCACAAATGTGTCCACCCCGCTGGAAATCATTTTTCGAATACTGTCCTCCCACAGTACCGGTGAACTCACCTGTTTTACAAGGAGCTCTTTTATATCGGTGTTCTCGTCTATAAAATCCGCCGTGATATTCGACACCAGAGGGATTTTGGTATTTTTTATCTCCACTTTCTCCAGTTCCCGCTCCAATTTCTCTCCAGCCGATTTTAGAAGGCTGCAGTGAAAGGGAGCGCTGACGGCCAGGATCACGGCTTTTTTGGCCCCTTTCTGCTTTGCCAGCTCCACCGCCCTGTTTACGGCCTTTACTTCCCCGGCAATGACGATTTGGCCGGGGCAGTTGAAATTGGCCGCTTCAACCCTTCCCTCACCGGATGCCAGTTCACATATTTTTAGAATCTCTTCCCTGGACAATCCCAGGATGGCGGCCATAGTTCCACGCCCCAGCGGTACCGCTTCCTGCATATACTTTCCTCTTTTTTGAACCAGGGGCACCGCCTGACTGAATTCCAGAGCTTCACCCGCCACCAGGGCAGAGTACTCGCCAAGGCTGAGGCCGGCCACCACATCCGGGACTATGCCTTCTTCTTTCAATACGGCAAAACACGCAATGCTGTGAGTTAAAATGGCCGGCTGGGTGTTTACCGTTTGCTTTAGCCTGTCTTCGGGACCGTTAAAACACACATCCGATATTTTAAAATTCAGCGATTCGTCGGCTTTTTCAAAAACCTGTCTGGCGGTGGAAAAATTCTCATACAAATCCTTACCCATCCCTACGTACTGGGACCCCTGACCTGAAAATAAAAATGCGATTTTTCCCATAGCCATACCTCCATGCACTAATAGACGCCTGCCATTTTATTAAGCAGGGCCTTCGCCTCATTCACTATATCATTTATTATATCAGCGGCGGGTTTAATGTCGTCTATCAAACCGGCTATCTGGCCGGCCATGACGGAACCGTTTTCCACATCTCCTTCAACCGCCGCAGCCCTTAACCTGCCTACCCCCAGGGCTTCAATATCCTTTAAATCGGCCCCATTTTTTTCAAGAAGCTCAAATTGACGGGTAAGTTTGTTTTTTAAGACCCTGACGGGGTGACCTGTGGGTCTGCCGGTTACTACGGTGCTCCGGTCTTTGGCATTAATAATGGCGGTTTTATAATTGTCGTGAACTGTACACTCTTTTGCACATACAAATCGCGTACCCATTTGAACCCCTTTGGCTCCAAGGGAGAGGGCCGCAACAAATCCCCTGCCGTCCGCTATGCCTCCTGCGGCGATCACCGGAATCTTTACCGCGTCAACCACCTGGGGGACCAGGGCCATGGTGGTCAGTTCGCCTATATGCCCTCCGCATTCCATACCTTCGGCGATTAAAGCGTCTACGCCGATTTTTTCAAGCCTCTGGGCCAGGGCCACCGATGCAATCACGGGGATGACCTTAATGCCGGCTTCTTTCAACCTGGGTATGTATTTGCCGGGGTTTCCGGCTCCGGTGGTTACAACCGCCACTCTTTCTTCAATGACGACATCCATCACATCGTCCACATAAGGCGACATGAAATAGACATTAACCCCAAAAGGCTTATCGGTAAGGGCTTTGGCCTTTCTAATCTGGGCCCTGACCGCATCTGGCGGTGCGTTGCCCGCTCCAATTATTCCCAATCCGCCGGCGTTTGACACCGCGGCGGCCAGTTCGGCGGTGGCAACCCATGCCATACCGCCTTGAATAATCGGGTACTTTATTCCCAGCAGATCACATAATTCTGTATGAAACATATAATTCCTCCCAGAAAAATAGTTTATATGCCCGGCACAATTAATAATATACTATGCCTACGGTCCCCGGACCGGTATAAGTTCCTATAACCGCCCCAATTGGGTAAATGGTCAATTCCCTGAAATTTAAATTTTTCTCAAAAACCTCTTTATACATTATTGCCTCTTCTTCACGTCCGGCATATGCAACGGCGCCTGTCAAAGGGCGGTCCGCCGCATCTTTAGACACCTTTTCCACCAATTTATCCACGACCTTCCCCTTACCGCGAATCTTTTCGACGGGCGTCACAATACCGTCTTCAATCGCAAGCATCGGTTTTATGCGGAGCAGGTTTCCCAAAAAGGCCGATGCCCTGCCGATGCGTCCGCCCTTATAAAGGTAATCCAGGGTCTCAACTACAAAATAGGCCTTAACTTTCTTTATCATTTCATCGACAATCTTTAATATAGACTCCCTGTCTTTTCCCTGTTTTGCGGCTTTGGCCGCCTCCAACACGGTGAAGCCTATCATCATCGAAGCCCCCCTGGAGTCTATGACATCTACAGGAATTTTAACCATCTCTTTTGCCAGCGCCGCCGACTGGTATGTGCCGCTCAACTTGCTGGAAAGGTGGATTGAAATTATACGGTCGGAGCTGCAGGATAATCTTTCATAACATGCCACGAACTCAGCGGGAGATGGTTGGGAAGTTCTGGGGTGGTGAGGCGACGTCAGAAGTTTTTCGTAAAACCGCTCCGGGACAATATCTATGCCTTCACGAAATTCCTCTTCGCCAAAATATATCTTTAGAGGAACAACATTTATATCGTTATTTTTTATCTGTTGGGGCGATAAATCCGCGGTGCTATCGGTTACGATGCTGATACGGCCCACTCAACCCCCCCCTAAAGTTCCAGACTCCACTCCAGCAGGTTGGCTCCCCATGTGAGTCCGGCTCCAAATCCTACCAGTACCAGCTTATGCCCTTTCTTTATCTTTTTATTTCTATAAGCTTCATCAAGGGCCACCGGTATGGAGGCCGATGACATGTTGCCATATTTATCCAAATTTACAACCACCTGTTCCATGGGAAATTTCAATCTTTTTACAGCCGCATCGATAATCCGTATATTGGCCTGATGCGGAATTATGTAATCCACATCCGCCAAGGTCAAATTGGCTTTTTCCACCACCTTTCTGGTGGCGTCCTCCAGAATTCTGACGGCAAACTTGAATACTTCATTGCCGTTCATCTTGATATAATGCCTGCGGTTGTTAACCGACTCAAGACTGGCCGGTTCCCTGGAACCCCCCGCCGGAAGTGCCAATAATTCTGCACCCCCGCCGTCGGCCCCAAGCACGCTGGATATAACGCCACCCTGTTCCACCTCACTCACCACCGCGGCACCGGCACCGTCGCCAAAGAGGACGCAGGTGTTCCTGTCTTCCCAATCTATTATTTTTGAAAGCACTTCCGTTCCCACAACCAGTACATTTTTGTACAGCCCGTTTTCCACAAATTGAACCGCGCATGTTAAAGCGTATACAAATCCGGTACAACCTGCCTGCAGGTCAAAGGCGGCGGCATTTAAGGCGCCCAGCTTATTTTGAATGATACAGGCGGTGGAAGGGAAAATCATGTCCGGGCTGGCGGACGCCACAATTATTAAATCGACGCTTTCCGGCGAAAGCCCGGCGCTTTGCAGGGCAGTTTTTGCGGCTTCCACGCCCAGATCTGAAGATGAGGCGCCGTCTGCGGCTATCCTCCTGTTAGATATCCCTGTCCTCGTGGTTATCCATTCATCGGACGTATCCACCATCCGTTCCAGGTCGTAATTTGAAAGGACCCTGTCAGGTACATATGAACCTATCCCGATTATTCCAGCTCTTTTCAACCTAAATCTCTCCTTCTAATCCGACATCAAGCGATTCTTTTAATTTTAAATGTATATTCACCTCTGCAAACTTTTTTGCGACTTTAATTCCATTGAATATGGCTTTTCTGTCCGAAGAACCGTGGCACTTGATTAAAACCCCTTCCAAGCCCAAAAACATGGCCCCTCCGTATTCGGAATAATCCATGGCCGACTTTACGGCCTTAAGCGCCGGCAAGAGCATCATAGCGCCGAGTGAATATGTAAACTTTTTTTTCACCTCCTGCTTCAGCCTGTCGAAAACAAACATGCCAAAACCCTCAACGGTTTTTATGAATACATTGCCTGTAAAACCGTC
Organism: Thermorhabdus hydrogeniformans; assembly: GCF_049310025.1. Classification (NCBI taxonomy): domain Bacteria; kingdom Bacillati; phylum Bacillota; class Clostridia; order Thermosediminibacterales; family Tepidanaerobacteraceae; genus Thermorhabdus; species Thermorhabdus hydrogeniformans. The sequence goes on from NZ_JBJYKD010000009.1 coordinate 96,986, forward strand.
GCATACAACTACGTCAGCGTTGCCTTCGAAAAAATCCCTGGCTTCTACGTTCCCGACAAAATTAACGCCCTTCATACCTTTAAGAACGGAATAGGCGGATTTGACCAGCGCGTTTCCCTTTTTCTCCTCCACGCCGATATTTAACAACCCCACCCTCGGGTTTTCATCATTTAATATTTCTCTTGCGTAGACGCTGCCCATCAGTGCAAATTGTACAAGGTTTTTGGGTTTTGCCTCGCTGTTGGCACCGATGTCCAAAAGCAGAACCGGTTTTTTCCTGGTGGGTATCACTGTGGCGATGGCAGGCCTGTCGACCCCTTCGAAACGCCCCAGGATAAAAAGGCCTCCTGCCATGAGGGCGCCGGTGCTGCCGGCCGAAACCATCGCCTGGCCTTTTAATTCTTTCAAAAGCCCGAGGCCCCTGACAATTGATGAATCCTTTTTTCGCCGGATTGCCAAAGCCGGCGGCTCATCGTTGCCAATAACCTCCTCGGCGTTTATTACCTCGATCCTTTGTGTATCCCGCCGTTTTAATAAAGGCCGAATTCTTTCTTCCCTGCCGACCAGAATTATGTCTATGCCCAAACTTTCGGAGGCCTCCAGAGCTCCCATGACGATTTCGCCCGGAGCATTGTCCCCTCCCATGGCATCCACGATGATTTTCATAAGGCCACCTCACCATCTAAAGATACCAGAATAAATTTCCCCCTGAAAACTTCCTTTTGCTTCACGAAGCTCCTGACAAAAACAAATTTTTTATTGCCCCGAACCCTGGTCACTTCGGCTTTGGCAACCAGTTTCTGGCCGGCGTAAACCGGCAGTTTGTATTTAATGTTGGCCACCCCCATCAACGCCACGTTGGCATCGATGACGGCTATGGCCAGCGAATTTGCCTGGGCGAAAATTATATCTCCCCGGACAACTCTGGTTTTCCCAAAAGTCATGTCACTGTTGGTTTCCAGTATGGAAATGCCTCTTTTATCAAGTTCGAGGTCTACAAGTTCGCCTATTATTTCCTTAGCGTCAATGGATCGGACCTTTGAATAATTCTCCCGGGCCACCGCCCGGATTCTCTCCCTGAGTTCCGGGATTTTGAGCTCCATCCGGTCAAGCCTTATGGTCTGGACGCTGACCTGAAACTTTTCCGCAAGTTCTTCATCGTTCAAAAAAGGGTCACCGTCTAGCAATTCCTTTAGGGCAAGCTGCCTGTCTCTTTTGGATAACCCTTTTTTTGACAATATTATCACCTCAATACATTACTTGCTTTTAGGAGCAGCTACTAAAAGTATATAGTATTCCCGGCTTAAAATCAATATCCCCGATGCCATTTTTTCATCAGGAAAAATAAAAAAGGAAGGGGCACACCTTCCTTAGCTTCATGTAATTTTATTCAGCTTCTACTTTTATCACTTCGCGGTTTCTGTAATAGCCGCAACTGGGGCAAGCCCTATGAGGCAGTTTGGGCTCATGGCACTGGGGACATACGGATATGGCGGGCAAAGTCAACTTCCAGTGGCTCCTTCTCATATCTCTCCTGGACTTGGATGTCTTGCGCTTTGGGTTAGCCATCACAACACCTCCTCAAACTAATCCTTTTTTAGCAACTGCTCTAAAACGGCCATCCTCGGGTCCAAACCCTCGCCTCCGCAGTTACATGTGGTTATGTTTAAATTGGTACCGCAGCGGGGACACAGCCCTTTGCAGTCGGGCCTGCACAATACCCGGGCAGGCCAGTTCAAAATAATCTCGTTTATTATATACGGCTTAAGGTCTATTTCATCCCCCGTAAACAGTATAAAATCCTCTCCTTCAGCCTCAGGATCGACAGGCCTTTCACTGAACTTCAACGAAAAGTCCACATTCAAATTCACCTGCGTTTCGGCAAGGCACCGGTAACACAGGTCTTGTATCGAGGCTTTTACCGTACCTTCGACATGAAAAATTCTATTGCCCAGGTTTTCTACCTGTCCCCTTACCTCAAGCGGTCCCGTAAAACGCAGTTTTTCCCCTTTGAGTTCCAGTTCCTTAACGCATTCGCGAAATTCAAATTCCGCGATATCCCCGGCCGAGCGTTTAACTTTTTCAAGAGAAAGTCTCACATGGTTCACCCCAAAGAAGTCCTCATTAATTATATATGCACCCGATATGTCATGTCAAGCCGATTTATATCAAGGAGACAGTATCCAGAGCGATCATCAGCTCCTCATTCGTTGGTATCACCAGAACCCTGGTCCTCGAGTCCGGAGCAGATATGTCGGCTTGCTTCCCTCTTATATTGTTCTTGGAGGTGTCTATTTTTATTCCAAAATAGTCCATGTCTTTACATATCATTTCCCGCATGGTTATGGAGTTTTCTCCTATGCCGCCGGTGAAAACGATGGCGTCAAGGCCGTTCATGGCGGCCGCATAAGAGCCGATGTATTTTTTTGCCTGATAGGCGAAGACTTCCAGGGCTAGTTTGGCCCTGTGATTACCCTGATTTGCGGCTTCTTCTATATCCCTGAAGTCGCTGCTGACACCGGAAATACCGTATACACCGCATTTCTTGTTCAAATAATCGTTTATCCTGTCGAGGGGAATCCCTTCCTTCTCCATGATAAAAGGGACTATGGCAGGATCAATGCTGCCGCAGCGGGTGCCCATTACAATTCCCTCAAGAGGGGTGAAGCCCATGCTGTTTTCCACCGATTTTCCGCCTTTTACCGCGGAAATGCTTGATCCGTTGCCCAGATGAAGCGTAACCAGCTTTAATTCTTCGATGGGTCTGTTTAAAAATCTGGCGGCCTGCATGGATACGTAGCGGTGAGAGGTGCCGTGGAATCCGTATCTCCTTATGGAATATTTCTTATACAGCTCATAGGGTATTCCGTAAATATAGGCGTATTCGGGCATGGTCTGGTGAAAAGCTGTATCGAATACCCCAACCATGGGTACATTTGGCAGCAGTTCCCTCGTCGCCTCAATGCCTATTATGTTCGGGGGGTTGTGCAGGGGTGCGATGGAAACGCATTCTTTCAACACTTCCATTACCTCGTCGGTAATCCTCACAGAACCCGAAAATTTTTCAGCGCCGTGCACAACCCGGTGACCTACTGCGGAAATCTCGGATATGTCTTTAATGACGCCGTGATTTTCATTCAGCAGGGCGTCTAGCATCATCTTTACGGCGACCCTGTGGTTTGGAATTTTCGCCTGGACTTCAACCTTTTCTCCACCGGCGGGCTGGTGCTTCAGCATACCGCTGTCCAGACCGATTCTTTCCACAAGGCCCTTTGCCAGGACAGACTGGTCTTCCATATTGAAAAGCTGGTATTTTAATGATGAACTGCCGCAATTTATTACAAGGACTTTCAATTCAGAACCCCCCTAATTACATATTTGAGGCCTGCAGGGCTGTGATTGCCACCACGTTCACTATGTCATCGGCGCTGCATCCGCGGGACAGGTCGTTTACGGGCATCGCCAGGCCCTGGCTTATCGGTCCGACCGCTTCCGCTTTCGCAAGGCGCTGAACCAGCTTGTAGCCGATGTTCCCGGCTTCCAATTCCGGAAAGATCAAGATATTGGCCCGCCCCGCAACTTTGCTTTCGGGCGCTTTGGTCCTGGCCACCCTTGGAACGAGCGCTGCGTCGGCCTGCAGTTCGCCGTCCACCACTAAGTCTGGAGCCTGCTGTTTTACAAGCCTGGTGGCTTCCACCACCTTGTCCACCATCTCATGCTGGGCGCTTCCTTTTGTGGAAAAGGACAGCATGGCTATTCTCGGCTCGTCGTCCATCAGGGCTTTCCATGTCTTAGCTGAAGAAATGGCAATTTCGGCCAGTTGTTTTGCATCGGGATTTGGATTAATGGCGCAATCGGCAAAAAGCATGATGCCGTCGGACCCGAATTCACAATTGGGGACAATCATAATAAAGGCACTGGAAACCACGCCTATTCCCGGGGCCGTCTTTATAATCTGAAAAGCAGGCCTAAATATATCCGCTGTAGCCGTTATGGCACCGGCAACCATGCCGTCTACGTCTCTGTTCTTGACCATCAATGTCCCATACCATATGGGATTTTTTACCAGCTCCCGGGCCTTGTCCATAGTCATGCCCTTTTCCTTCCTGAGCTCATATAAAATCGAAGCATACTCTTCGGCTTTGGCAGAAGTTGCCGGATCGATGATCTCGGAGCTGGAAATATCCAGATCTCCCGCCATCTCCCTTATTTTCTTCTCATCTCCCAGAAGGACCGTCCGGGCAATTTTTTCTTTTTGTATTGTTGCCGCGGCCTTTAATGTCCTTTCTTCGGCGCCTTCTGCCAAAACTATGGTCTTGTTTGCGGTCTTGGCGCGTTGCCTTATCCTTTCAATTAAGTCCATTATCAAAACTCCTCTCTATATATAAATTTTTAAAATTTAAATAAGCGTTTTTGATTAGTCTACATCCCTCTGCGGTTAAATATACCACGCAAAAATATATAAATGTGCAACCTATTAACAGCACAAAGTAAAAATTTCTATATAAATATCAAAATTCCTCCTTAATAAAAAAATTTTTTTGTTATATAATAGACTAAATCCCGTTCAGGAGTGAAATTTATGAAAATCGCAGGCGTAATAGCAGAATATAATCCATTTCACAATGGACATCTGTATCATCTTCAAAAGATTAAGTCGGAATTGCGACCCGACGGCATAGTATGCGCCATGAGCGGAAATTTTGTCCAGAGAGGTGAACCGGCGGTCTTCGATAAATGGGCCAGAGCTGAAATGGCTCTGGCGGGCGGCGCCGACCTGGTGTTCGAGCTGCCTGTCTGTTTTTCTACGGCAACAGCCGAAATTTTTGCCGAAAGTGCTGTTAAACTTCTGAGTAAAACCCGGGTTGTAAACATTTTGAGCTTCGGCATCGAGGAATACCGTGAAAATGAGCTTTTCATATTGTCCCGTCTCCTGGCGGAAGAACCCGAACCGTATAGAAACATGGTTAAAAATCACCTGAAAAAAGGCGCATCTTTCCCTCTGGCCCGTGAAAGGGCAGCGGTGGAGTATCTGTCCTCCCAAGGCGCCGATTGTGATGCAGAAGCGGTATCAAAATTGCTAAAAAAACCCAACTCTATTTTGGCTATTGAATACATAAAAGCCATTATCAAAACGGGTTCCAGCCTTACAGTCTACCCCGTTATAAGGAAGGGTGCGGGCTACCATGACAAAACCCTTGGCGGCACCTTCCCCAGCGCGTCGGCCATAAGACACGCCCTCTCGTCAACAGAAAACCCCCTGCAGCAAATAGCGGGAAACGTCCCCCTTTTTACCTTTGAAATCATTAAAAAAGAAATGGAAAAGGGTAGGGGGCCTGTGTTCTTAAAAGATTTTGAGACCGTTCTGCTCTTTTTGTTAAGGCGCATGGCAGTGCAAGATATGACGGCTTTTTTTGATGTAGAGGAGGGCCTCGAAAATCGCATATTGAGGGCGGCCAGAGAAAGCGGCACCCTTGAAGAGCTCATCGCCGGAATAAAATCCAAAAGATACCCCGCCACCAGAATCCAGAGAATCCTTATCCACCTACTTCTTAACATAGACAGGGAAATCGTGATATCGAGAGACCCCCTTTATCTGCGGGTCCTCGGCTTTACGGAAAAAGGATTGAAAATATTAAAGCAAATAAAAAAGGAGTCTTCCCTGCCCATTTTAACGAGGGCTTCCGAAGGTAAAAAACTTGACCTACGCGCAAGGAAGATGTTTGAAGCAGATCTTTTTTCATCGGATATTTATTCACTGGCCTTTAAAAGCGGCCCGGTGCGAAAGGGCGGCACCGACTTTTCAAAAAGGGTTGTTTATTTGAGCGCCCTTAAATAGTTGAGCATATCGTCGAGCTTTCTCACAGGGACCACTTTTATATCCAGACCCCTTGCCGCCAGCATGGCGTCGCCGGCATTTCCCTCGGGGACGAAAAAGATTTGGGCGCCGTCGCGATGTGCAGCAATTACTTTCTGCTGCACTCCCCCGATTTCTCCGATTTGTTCGTCAAGGCTTATGGTCCCCGTCCCGGCAATCTTATAGCCCTTTGTGAGGTCTTCCGGTAAGAGCTGATCTAATATTTCAAGCGCAAACATGCTACCCGCCGATGGCCCCCCTATTTCTCCAGTATCAATATTTATGTTAACCGGCAGCACCGGCTTCCAATTCAAAGTGGTAATGTAAACTCCTATAACCGCCTTACCTCTCTCAGTTTTGCTTTCAATTGTGGGGACCGTTATGTTTAAAATGCGTCCTTTTCTCTCCACTTCCAGGTTTACGGTTTCGCCGATTTTATGGCTTGTCACGCCTTTTACCATTTCATCAGCGAGGTTAACCCGCCTTCCATCCACTTTCTTGATAATATCGCCAGGAAACAGTTTTCCCCTGGCCGGGCTGTCCGTCATGATTTCCACCACCTGAGCACCGTCGCCACGTATTTCCGGATTGTAGCCGGCCTTCCTCAATGCCACAACTTCAGCTATCTTCTGACTTTCCTGCATCCACTGTTTTGTATACTCGATGTACTTTTTAATGTCCCAGCCGGGTGGAATCATCTCTTCCTTTGGCTCAATATTTACATAAGGATCTATCGCCGCGTACAGCAGAAGGGGGATGTTTAAAGTCCTGCTGGAAACCGTCGTCAAAAAAAAAGAACCTTTTGCATCTTTGTTTCCATTTTCCACCGTCACAATGTCTTTAAGGTCAACCGTAATGCCCGGTGCGATAACTGTAAATTTAAGGCTCAAGTAGTAATTAAAAACAATTAATAACAATATGATAAACAGACCTGAATGCCAGCGCTTTTTTAAAAAATGTCTGCTCATAGTTATTACCTTCCTTTGTCTTTTCTTGACCCCCCCAACCAAGAATATTAATTTTCCTTTGACAATATATATTATATAAAAATAAAAGATTATTACACTGGGAGGCCTGAATATGAAGTTGAAAATATCCTGTTACAAGTTATCGAAGCTTTATCAGTTATTCCTGCCAGCCGTAGCGGTAATCATTACCATTTCAATAGTTAGATTTCCGGATGAGGCTTTTAAATCAGCCGTTGAAGGCCTTGATGTCTGGTTCAATATAGTACTCCCCGCTTTACTCCCATTTTTTATAGGATCACAGCTTCTGATGGGATTGGGAGTGGTTCATTTTATGGGCGTTTTGCTGGAACCATTCATGAGACCCTTATTTAACGTGCCCGGCGTCGGCTCTTTTGTAATGGCCATGGGGCTTGCCAGCGGCTATCCTGTTGGAGCCATGCTCACCGGGAAGCTTGTCAAAAAAAAATTGTGCACCACCTGGGAAGCTGAGCGCCTGATGTCTTTTACAAACACCGCCGACCCCCTTTTTATGGTGGGCGCCGTCGCCGTGGGCATGTTCAAAGATGTCAGGCTGGGGGCCGTCATAGCCCTGGCTCATTATATTTCCGCCCTTTTACTGGGGGTAATAATGCGTTTTTATGCTAAAGACAGGGAAACAACACCTCAACTGGCAGCCTCCAAAAGACGGGAAAGCATTATGCTGCGAGCCACCCGCGAATTGCTCAGGGCACGCAAAGAGGACAACAGACCTTTCGGGAAGCTGCTGGGGGATTGTATAAAAGATTCCATAAACTCCATGCTCCTCATTTTGGGATTTATTATACTATTTTCGGTTATAATCAGAATAGTTACCGTTGCGGGCTTTGTAGATATGATATGCCCGGCGATAAACGTGATATTGAAACTCTTCGGCATTAATGAAAGTTTATCCAGCGCCATAATCAGCGGTCTTTTTGAAATAACGCTCGGCACAAAGCTGGCAAGTAGTGCAAGCGCCCCGCTGATGCAACGGGTGATAATAGCCAGCAGCATAATTGCGTGGAGTGGGCTTTCTGTCCACTTTCAGGTCATCAGCATGGTCAGCGACACAAATATCAAAATCGCCCCGTATATATTCGCAAGATTCCTGCATGCCGTACTGGCCGGAGCCGTTACATATATACTGATGATCATGCCCATAAACAGCTTTAGTCCCCTTGTAATGCCTGCCTTTGCTTTGTCTCCTCAATCGACACCCAAAAGCTGGATTTCCATCTTTAAAGTTTCCAGTCAGGCTTTCATCTTTATTTTTAGCGCGGTGCTGTTTTTTTCCGTAATAGTACATATGCTTAGAGGTTTCGAGATAATCGGTTTCAAGGTGGTAAAAAAATAACTTATCTATTCGTTTTTAACTCCTCGCGGCCTTTTTTTACGGTCTCTAAAAGCTTTGTCAGGTGATCTTCCAATTGCCCGAGGACTTCATCGGCGTATTCATTGGCCCCCGCACGGATTTCCCGGGCCGTTTGTTTTGCATGTGAAATGATCTCGTCGGATTTTTCACGTGCTAGTTTCGTTATTTCATCCTGATTCACCATTTTTTCTATGTGGGTTCTTGCTTCTTTTAAGATCATTTCCCCTTCTCTCTGGGCTTCGATGAGAATCTGCTGGCGGTCTTCCAATATCTTTTGGGCTTTTTTCAGATCATCGGGCAAAATCCTGAGAATCTCGTCAATCAAATCCAGTACCTGTTCCTGGTCGATGATAACCTTGTTTGAAAATGGAATTTTTGAACCTGAATTGACTAAACTTTGCAGCTGTTCCATAAGCCTGTAACACTCCATACGCCAACCCCCAATATTAAACTTTATGCCATTTTACCGAATTTCTTCTTCAATTGTTTCTCCACCACCGGCGGAACCAGGCTGGCCACGCAACCGCCGAAACTTGCCACTTCTTTGACCACGCTGGAACTCAGATAGGAATACCTGCTGCTGGCCATGATAAAAATGGTTTCAATATCAGTGTCGAGTTTTTTGTTCATCAACGCCATTTGAAGTTCATATTCAAAATCCGAAACGGCCCTCAGGCCCTTTACAATAACTTTTGCCTTTTTTAACCGGGCAAAATCTACAAGTAGCCCGTCAAAATTCTCTATATCAACATTTGACACATGTTTTATGGATTCGCGGATCATAAAAATCCTTTCTTCCACCGTAAAGAGAGGTTCTTTTCTCGGATTGGTCAGAACTGCCACAATTAAGCGGTCAAAGAGTTTTGAACTCCTCTCAATAATATCTATATGGCCGTTTGTAATAGGGTCAAAACTCCCGGGGTAAATGCCTATGTTCAAATTGTTCACTCCCTGGTAAAAAATGTTAACATCGTCCTTCCGTATCTTCTCTTTTTTATGCAGCAAAAACCAGCCTGTTCCACCTTTTCGTCTTCGGAATGTTGGACTATCACGACACCACCGGCTTTGATCAAACCCGAATTTATAAGGTGCGTCAAACAGCAGCCTGTCATATTTTTATGGTAAGGAGGGTCCATAAAGATTATATCAAAAGAAAGACCGTTTTTCTCAAGTTTTTTTAATCCCTCCAGTGCATCGCTTTTTATGACTAGAGCTTTATTTCGGAGGCCCAAATTTGCCAGGTTGTCCTTGATCAACCTGCAGGCAGCCGCATCTTTTTCGATAAATGCCGTAAATCTCGCCCCACGGCTCAACGCTTCCAAACCGACCGCGCCGGTGCCGGCGTATATATCGAGAAACACGCTGTCGGCCACAACGGGGCTGATGATGTTGAATAAAGCCTCCCTTACCATATCGGGAGTTGGTCTTGTATCCGTGCCCGCCGGTGATTTGATTTTTCTGCCCCTGTAAAAGCCGCCGATAATCCTCATAATTTGTCCACCTTTTCAAAAACTACAGCTATATTCTAACACATCCCCAGCAGGTTTTGAATAAAATATGGAATAAAAAATTATTTTGAATGAATATTTTTCTCTGTTTTGTAGATAATATGAATGTAACAAAATTTCCCCATAAGCTCTTCCTCCGGTTTCTCCTCTCCCAATGCCGGCAGCGTCAGTTGCCGGCATTATTTATTATTTTATAAAAAAAGAACAGACTCATTGCGAGCCTGTTCTTTTTTTATTTATTTCTATTGAGTTGTGCCTCCACCACTCAAGCGTCTCTCGTAGTCTTCTATCATTTTCCTGACCATATGGCCGCCCACCGCACCGTTATCTCTGGAAGCGTAATTTCCCCAGTAGCCATCGGCAGGAGCCTGAATTCCTATTTCCTTAGCTACTTCAAGTTTAAATTGTTCCATAGCTCTGTGAGATTCCGGAACCACAAGTTTATTCCTTTTTTGACCCAATGCCATTCTGTTTTCACCTCCTTTTATCTTCGTACTTATAATATAACCCGAGAAAATGTCGATATGCTAGAACAATATGCCTCACAAACCAATCCATAACTCAAAGACTTTGCTTCACAGAAATTTAGCCTTAATTCAACACTCCAGTTAAATTTTCGTATTCGCGCGATGAATCACAGCCTTTGTCTATCAAGCTCATTTGTGTTATTTTTGTAATTTTGAGTATTTTTTATATTTCTGCAAAATTTGCTGGTTTCAATTCATCATATACGTTTTGATTATATTTCTTCGGATGTGCTCAAAAAAATTTCCACCTGCCCGTAGTTATTCTACAGAAACTATATAATAGTACAAGCTCTGGCCTCCGCTGTAGCACTCCACATCGAAGCTTTCAAATTTTTTCGAGAGCTCTTCAGCGATGTTCTTTGCCGACGAATCATCGATATCCTTTCCATAATAGATGGTTATTATGCCATTTTGTCTGCCCGCCACCATCTGTCCGATTAATTCCCTTAACACTTCCTGCTTGTCATTGCCGACAATTAACAATTTACCGTCTTTAATACCCAGCACATCACCCTCTTTAATTGGCGTACCGTTCCACCGGGTATGTCTTACGGCATAGGTCACTTCGCCGGTAACGACATTTTCGAAGGCCCGGCTCATGTTGTTTAAATTTTCCTCCACCGAAAGAAGGGGATTAAATGCCACCAGAGCTGAAATACCCTGCGGTATGGATTTTGTGGGCAAGACAAATACTTTTTTCCGGGTTATGTGTTTTGCCTGTTCTGCAGCCATGATTATATTTTTGTTATTGGGGAGAATAATTATGTTTTCACCGGTTTGCTTTTCTATGGCTGCCAGTATATTTTCCGTGCTCGGGTTCATGGTCTGGCCGCCTTCCACTACATCGGCACCCATGCTCTTAAAAATCTCATTTAAACCCTGCCCCTGGGATACTGCGACAACCTTCACCTTTTTTTCTTCCATGTCATCTTCCTGCTTTTCCTTTTCGCGATGGCCCGGTTCGGCGGATTTACCTTCACTGATGAGTTGCTGGTGCTGCATCTTCATATTGTCAACTTTAATTTTCGACAGCTCTCCCCATTTTACGGCTTCTTCCAGTACTTTTCCAGGATTGTTGGTGTGGACATGGACCTTTACAATGTCACGGTCGCCTATGACCAGGAGCGAATCTCCCAGGAGTGAAAGCCTGGTTTTTAATTCACCGGTGTCTATTCCCTTTCCCTTGATAAAAAGTTCGGTGCAATATATGTATTTTATTTCTTGAGGAATTTCCCGCCTTTCGACACCCGTCTCTCCCGTTTCTTCTTTTTCTACAACGGTCGTCAAATCCATTTGCGGATTTTTAAAAACTTCCAAAAATCCCGAAATAATAAAAATAAGGCCTTTACCCCCGGCATCCACAACCTTCGCATCTTTAAGTACTTTGAGCATCTCCGGGGTTTTATGCAGTACCCTTTCACCATAATCCAGCACACTGGCTAAAATTGCCGCCATATCGCCCGTTCTTCTGGCCTCGGCCATCATTTTCTCCGCGGTTTCCCTGGCTATTGTCAGCATGGTTCCTTCCACCGGCCTCATCACGGCGCGATAAGCGGCATCAACTCCGCTTTTATAAGCCTGAGCGAACTCTTGAGGCGAAAGACTCTTTTTACGCGGCGTTATGCTCTGGGCGAAGCCTCTGAAGAGCTGTGATAAAATTACACCGGAATTTCCGCGGGCGCCCATGAGGGACCCCCATGCCGCGGCATCGGCAACCTTTTTCAAATCATCGGATGAAAGCTTCAGCACTTCGGCCGCCGCCTGGTCCATAGTCAAAGACATATTTGTACCCGTATCTCCATCGGGCACAGGAAAGATGTTCAACGCGTCTACAATTTTTTTGTTTTGCCTTAGAACCGCAGCCGAGTGGATGATGGCTTTTTTTAAAACGGTTCCGTTTATTCTATCAATACTCAACACCAAAAACCTCCCAGTCTTTTACTTAACCCTTACTCCGTGGACTATGACGTTTATCCTGTCGGGGCTAAAGCCAAGCATATTGCTTAAGTTGAAATGCACTTTATCTATAACGTTGCTGGCAACTTCATTGATTTTTGTGCCGTACTGAACTGTAATGTAAAGGTCAATGTAAAGCTTATCATCGATTAAATTTACTTCCACACCTTTTCCCAAGTTCTCCCGGCCGAAAAGCTCTGTAAGACCATCGCTCATTTTACGGGAAGCCATCCCTACAAGGCCATAGCATTCCATAGCTGCATTTCCGGCAAGAATCGCGATAACTTCTTTTGAGATTTCAACTTCACCCAGCGCGTTTTTTATGATATTCTTCAAATCGCTTCCTCCCTTCCGTTAATTCTGTATCATGATGAAGCAGCATAGCTTAAACCCGCGGTTCTCATGAATATTATACCGCATTATACCGCAGAGTCGACTTCATCGGCTTTTGGCTTTTTCTACATTCATTATAATACATTTTTATTATTTTTTTAACATATATAAGCCGGATTTGTTGCGGACCTTTTATTTGTATGGTAAAATAGCTTTGTATGAAAAGGAGGTGCTGACAAATTGGCAAAGTGTGAAATTTGCGGTAAAATTCCAAGAAAAGGCATCCAGTTAAGCCATTCCCATATAAGGACAAAAAGGGTGTGGGCTCCCAACATTCGCAGAGTAAAGGCGGTAATCAACGGCAGCCCAAAAAGGATAACCGTCTGTACCAGATGCCTTCGTTCGGGAAAAGTTCAGAGGGCTGAATAAAATTAGCGTGCCATTAGCACGCTTTATCTTTATTCCGTCCGGTGGCCAAACAGGCTCAATATCTTTTTGACAATGCGACCGATGCTTTTGGGCAACTTCAAAACATATATGCGCATATATGTTCCCCCTTTACCGGTTCGTCGTGTATAACAACCATCCAAACCAGATCAGAAATCCCCCCAGGGCCATCATCCATATCCAGGAAGGTAAATTTAAAATCAGCACGGCCGCTCCGGATATGGCCGCCACAATACCCAGGATCTTCTTAAAATCGATTCGCCCCCCCACTGAACCACCCCCTGTACGGCCCAATATTCCTCATATGATATTATATTCAAAAGGATTTTTTTGTGACACTAAAAAACCCCTTTAACAAGGGGTTTTTAATTCTTTTATTTTCTTGATGACCGCCGAAGGATCTTCAGAGTTGTAAATCGCAGAACCGGCCACAAGGATGCGGGCACCGGCTTTAACTATATCCCCAGCGTTTTCCTGGTTGACTCCGCCGTCCACTTCGATGGGGATATCGAGGCCTCTGGATTCAATCATGGTTTTTAACGCCTTTATTTTCTCCAGCATCCGTGGGATAAACGACTGCCCGCCAAACCCTGGATTGACGGTCATTATTAAAACCATGCCCACATCTTCCAGGATGTACTCCAGGCTGGTCAGGGGTGTCGAGGGATTCAGGGCCACCGCGGGTATCACCCCGTGATTTTTAATCGTATTGATGGTGCGGTGAATATGCACGCAGGATTCCATGTGAACAGTCAATATGTGAGCACCAGCGTTTATGAAATCGTCAAGGTATCTATCAGGATCCTCTATCATCAGATGTACATCCAGCGGTAGCGTGGTCTTGCCTTTCAAACAGGAAATAACCGGAGGCCCTACGGTTATGTTCGGGACAAAACGGCCGTCCATTACGTCTATGTGCAAGAGATCCGCTCCAGCTTTTTCTACTCTCTTTACCTCATCGTAAAGAAAAGCGAAATCCGCCGACAAAATAGACGGAGCTACCTTTATCATTTCCTTTCCCCTTTTCCCGAATTATTAAATATTGATTCTAGTGTAGAAACCCTACTTTTTTACTTCTTTTCCCGAACCTTGAAAATTTCATAAGGAATGTTTTGGAA
>NZ_JBJYKD010000010.1:0-108415 GCF_049310025.1 Thermorhabdus hydrogeniformans
TCTTCATTCTTGAGCATCATCTTTCTTCGTCCCGACAGAGCCGATGTTCCAGCGAAGATTTCCGCCGCTGTTGCAGTAACTGTTTTAATCCCCGTCACCGGCGTTCTGATGGTGTAATTTAAAACATCATCTTTTGTAGGAACAAATATCTGTGCCATTATACCACCTCTTCAAAAAATACTTTTCCATTTGTTATTCCCAGTCGCCAGGATGTGCCCTGGTTATCTTTAATAACAATTCCCCCTGCAAACCTGCTGTCGATTACATCCATATTGCCGTTGATGTCGGCTATGTTGACAGGGTCTGTGCCATCTGGCTTTTTAAGATTGAGATTGGGAGTAAAAGTAGCCATAGAATCACCTCACATAAAAAAATGCTGGCTTGAAAGCCAGGTTAACATATTGCATAAATCGTGGTAAAATTAGGACAAAATATAAATGGAGGGGTTACAAATGAAAAAGTTTATGATTCTTCTTGTAATTAGCTTATTGCTTATCACCTCTTCTGTATCTGCTGCCGTCGAGCAGTTCATCCTCACCAGGTCGCCTTTCCCAATCATAGTAAACGGACAGGCCCTCAAATCAGACCTGCCCGTGCTGAATTACAAAGGTAATACATACATTCCCCTGAAAAAGGTAGGAGAGGCCCTGGGTGTACCGGTGGAGTTTAAGGATAATAAAATTGTGATTGGGGAAGGGGGAAAAGGCGATACAGTTACAAATAATACATCAGATGTTGCCACAGCTAAGGTTAATGAGTTAATTCAATTTGATAAATCAAAAATAAAAATTAACAGTGTCTCTTACAGTAATACTTTTACATTTGATAAATATATGAAAAACCATGCTGGAACTTCCGACCCATATAAAGCCCGTGATGGTTATTCCCTTATCATAATTAATGGTGATTTTTTAATATTAGAAGCTCCTAAAAATAAATTTGATTGGAGACCAATAGATATTAATGTTGAGGTTAATTTTAACACTGGACAGTCTATACGCCCACGTTTTTATGATTTTGAAGAAGATACTGTTAAATTAAATTCATGGACAAATATAACTTGGGGATTAGAATTCCCAAAAAATATCAAGCCAACTTCAATAACTGTTATTGACCCTGTTAGTCATAAAAAAGTAGAGGTTTCATTAGAATAAGTTATTTAGATGGGTTTTCTTGTAAAATTGTATTTATATTATCAAGCTCATTTTTAAGTCTTTTGCAGTAGTCTTGAATTTTTATAACTTGTTCATTATACGCTTGTAAATTATATTCCAATCTTCGTTTATATTTCATTAATTCTTCAAGGGTCATTTCGTTTTGGTAATTTAAAATGAATTTATCCCCATTTTTTTGTAATTTATTTAATTGCATTCTTCATACCCCCATAAAGAATTGACAAAATATAGTAGCGTCGATACGGCCAAGCTGACTGCTGCCCAGTTCAATTGTATTCCATTGCCCTATAGTTAAATATGGGGCAATATTTATATTTGACTGGTCAGCATTGAAAGGCCCTCCCAATTCTGATGTTCTATCAATCCCATTAATTTTTATCGTTATATTTGATGGCATTGTGCTTAAATATATACCGTATATTATAGGGTGCATATGTGATGGTATATTTACATCATGTGTATGAGTAGGAGCAATAAAATCATGTGAATGTGGTCGTAAAGTTACCCAATGATAATGATATGCATCATCAAACAAGTGATCGTGCTCTCCATCATAACCTATATCGTGGTCATGAAGGCCGGATTCTAAAAATACAGTGTATCCTCCACCATATAAAGCTAGTTTAGTCCCATCAGGAATGCCATGATTATGTCTTCCGCTTGTGCCGGTTAAACCGCCATGGTCATGGTTTCCTTCATAAGATAAAATTCTAAATGGGGGAACAAATCCTCTGCTTGTATCAATTCCCCATACATCATCTTCGGATGTAAAATAATCACCGCCACCGTTCGCCGTAGTTGACGACACGCTGCCGCCGCTACTGCTGGTAACTGTGCTTCCTCCCCCACTCGCTGCTCCCTTCTCATAAGCCCTAAACTGCTGGAGACGAAAACGCAGGATTGCCCTTCTAATACTCCTTGTCTCCGGTGGAATATAAACATTTAATACCAGCGGATTAGCCGAATCCACATTGTCGGCTCTGCCTTCCTGCCAGGATTGGAGGATTCCGTCCTGGTCAAGGATTGTCTGTTGGCCGGTTTTATCTTTTATAATTAGCCCAAAAATATCAGTATCATATTCCCCCAATCTAACCCTTATATTGTTCTGCCTATCTACCACATACAAGCAGTTTCCGTCAATATAAAGATTTCCTGCTTCGCTTATCACCCTCACCAGCGAAGTATTAAGCTGCCCTGTATTTATAACATCTGCAGTAAAACCGTCTCCTGTGCCAAACGTCCTCCATATCCAATTGCCGTTGGCATCCTTCTGATTCGCAATCGCCAGCATTCCGCCTACAAGCGCTATGGCCTTTGTGGGATTGTCTTTGTTATCCAATATCAAAAGACCTTGGTCGTTAGCAACAACAGTGCCCAATCCAGCTTGAAGTTCATTGTTGTGTGCATCAATAATACCTTCCAGCCATTTGGTGGAGAGTTTCTTTGTCTGCCGGTTGAAGGCATTATTAACTATGTCCTGGGTCTTTTTGAAGGATACAAAGTAATCGGTCAGCTTCGGAATGAAGTTGCCCAAAACCACCGATGACCTCTGCGGCTCATAAGGATAATAGGTGTATTCCAGAATCTCAGCCTTAACGTCTATACCCAGTTCTTCATCAATGATTGTAATAATATCACCTAGGTTGAATTTCTCATATTCATAGCTTGCAAGCTTCGATAATTCCACCACATTGACATCATAAGATACTTTAGGCATTTCTACATCCGCAAGATATTTCCGTGCCTCATCTAAAAGCTTTTGCGGGTCATCTATATCATCAAATTTAACTTCACTGATTTTGGGCCGTGGGAAATTTCCGATATACCGGCTGTCAATATATTTATGGCCGGTAATGCTTTCAAAAGTAAGCCCATCTTTGCCGTAAACATATAGCCGGGTTACTACATCCCGGCCATCGGTAATCTTTTTTATGGTCTTGATGTTTTTCTTATATCTAAACTGAATGCCGTTATCCTGGCCTATATTATGGAGCAAGGATATCTTGAAATTATCCCGCTTTAGCTCTCCACCCCATACCTCTATAACTTTGAGGATATTGTGATGTATATCCCCTCTCTCAAGCCTTATATCCGATACGGGAAATTCATCCACTCTTTCAACAGTAAACCGGGTGCCACTTAAAAGCATGTTTAATACTGCCTGGGGAGTGGTGGCAGGGATAAAGTTAAATTCTTCTCGGTCTTCTTCCCAGTATTCGTCGAGAAGCTCAAAATAGATATGTTTCCCTTCGACAGTGCCTATCAATTTATTTTCCTCGTCTCTTGCTTCATCAAAGTAGTTTATTATAAAATATTGGCCTTTGATTTCAACATAGTTTCCATATTGAATATACTGCCATTTAGGATCATTCCGAGGCAAATTCATTGAGAAGGCATAATCTCCATTGATTTGCTCTGTCACCTTAACGTTGAAGGCATTTTCAAGATAAGCTATCCGCTTCAAATCCTTGTCAAGGACTATGGGGACGTCTCTCATTATAACCACCTGTCTTTATACTGGATTTGTATGGTCATAAGCACATTGCCGGTATCGTCCTGGATAACTAAATAATTTACCCCTGTTTCTAACTCAATAAATTTATCTACTGAATTATTGGCAAGTATATCATTTACCAAAGCAATAAATTTTTCTGTATCGATAACAAGTGTTTGTCCTGGCCCCAATTCGCCCGTAAATACCATCTGCGATAACATGGCCGTAAGCTGCAAAGAATCGATAATAATCTCTTTTGGTAGATAAAGCATCTGTTTTGAATCTATTAGATATATCTTATCTGCCGATATGATAAATTTGGTATCCGTTAATTTTTCCCTACTGGCGTATATAATCTGTTTGCTATCGGCTAAAGTTTCTCTGTCTAACGTTATAACTTGCTTTGTATCTGCAAAAATAATTTTTTCTACCGTCAATACAATCTTGGTATCAATATTCCCGGTAAAATCCATGGTCAAAGACTGCTTTGTATCAATTAAAGTTTTAAGAGCGTTCGCAAGCATATCCCATGTGTATAAACCTAAACTATCCCAGGTATTTTGTGATAACTGATTCCATGTATATCCCATAAAATCACGTCCTATACGGCATATTCAACAGCAGTTATTTTATAGTCTATGTTTGTTCTGTTCTGACTGTCCTGGCCCGGCGCTACAATCACACGCCTCCATATCTTTACCACATCTCCCGACTGCCCGGATGCGGCTATGCTTCCTACATTCAAACTGTCGCTAAAAGCCCCCGGAGAACCGTTTAAATCTAGTGCAAATTTTATATCTACATTCGCATCATCATTTACTGCCGTTATTACTACATTCTCATACCTTTTGACAGTGCTATCATTTCCGATATAAATTGCTCTATCAGCAGTAAATCCGGTGGTTCCATTTCCCGTTGCCACATCAGGATTGCTCCCGTCACCCTCGCTAAACATGCCAGTTTTATTGCTGTTGGCATATATGTGCAGCACTCGAATCACCCCTTATAAAGCATGATTTTGATATTTTTCATATTCACGGAACCATTATTTTTGATTGATATTATAAACGGCGTCTTATATGTCCCCTGGCTATTTATTATTATGACTTCTGGTTTGGTGGAAAAACTCAAGCTTTTATCTGTATACGCAAAAGGCTCACACTTAAACTGAAGTGTGAACCTTCCAAGGTTTATGGTCTGCTCTAAATCTATCCTGTTATTGATTTTTGCTAGGTAATATTTATCCGGCTCATCATCAAAAATAAGTTTCCCCCGGGTGGTCGAATATAGCCATGCCGCAATCTGCCTGGCTTTGCTTCGTAAGTCTCCGACAATAGCGCAATCAACTTCTATAATCCGGTCTTCAAGTTCCCCTGAAGAATAATCGTATACTCCATGCCTGCCTGGAATAACTTCTTCTACTTGGCGAATGGAGGGAAGTAATTGCCTGTTCCGTGAGCGCATATAAATTCCATATTCCGAACTGTGGTGTCCGTTAAATGTGAAACCCAACAATTACCCCACCTCCAATGTATTCCGCAGTATTTTTGCCTGCTCTCGCTGGTAATTTTCTATATCCAGCTTATCCTTAAATATTTTCTGCCCGTAATCATTTAACGTTACTATTATCGGCCTCGGCGCTCCTGCAAAAGCAGGTCTTGCCCCTTGCACATTCATGATTATGTCTTTTATCGGCCTTATATCAAGTCCAGCAAGAAGCGTTGGTGTAAAAGCCTTCCACCAGGTGTGCAGCCTTGACAATGGCCCTTCCTTTGCCGGAGAATGAAGCTCTAAAACATCCGACGCCGCCTGTGCAAGTTTCGTGGCCGCTTCTTTCACTCTCTGGGCCTGTTCCTCCAAGCCTCTTGCAAATGCCTGGCCCAGGGCCTGGGCTGATTGATAATATACTCCAGCTTTAGATTGCAACATGCTGATGATATCATCCTGATTTTGCTTATAAACTTCCAGATTTTGCTGGGCAAACTGCTGTGCGCTGGCTAAAATTTGCTCATGAGTCTGCTCTATGATGAATTTCCTTTCATCCAGTTTTTGTTTTTCTTCCTCATATGCTTTCTTTGTCCTTTCAAGTAAATCATCATAATAAGCCTGGGCTTCTTTAATTAGCTCGTCGTAATGGGCTTTGATGGCATCCTTTTCCTCGGCAAAGCGCTCTTGCATAAGCTCATATTCCTGCTGGAGTTGGTCTTTCTGGATCTCTGCATTCTCCTTAATGTTGTCAATTTGGTCTTGCAGGGATTGAGTAAGTTGTTCATTTTGGATGTCCCTTATTTGTTTTGCCAGTTCTTTAGCCTTTTCCTGGCCCTCTGCTGTTGTAGACTTAGAATATAATTCATATAGCCTCTGTAAGTCTGCAAGTTGCTCTTGTCTATCCTGTTCCTCGGCAGCCCTGTTTATGGCATCTATCTGGTCTTGCAAGGCCTTTATTTTGGCATTGGCCTCATCATCAATCATTTTGAGCCTTGCTTTGTAATTCTTTTCGTATTCTCTTTGCTCTCTATCAAGACTATCAAGGGCCTCTTGCTGGGCCTCTCTTAATGCGTCGATCTTCTCGTTTTTTTCTCGGTTGATTAGGTCTATCCTATCGTTATAGGCCTCCTGCAAGGCATCATATTCCTTCTGAAGAGCCTCGATTTGAGCATTATACATTTTGTCAGCTGCATTCTTTACTGCCTCTACCGAATTGTCCAGCATTTCCTTCCGGACTCTATATACTTCTCTATCCGCTTCCTTATAAAACTCGCTGTTTTTTGCGTATCTATCTCTTACCCGCTCCCATGCGGCTAGTTCTTCTTCTAAAGACATTCGGTTATAATATTTCTCCTGGTCAATCCAGTTCTTAGAGAATTCAAAGGACTGCCGCATTTTCTCCTGACGGGCATCATATATCATCGTATCGAGTTGCCTTATTTCATCGGCAGTTTTAGCATATTTCGCTTTTATAGTCTCCAGCATTTTGATTTCATCATCTATAGTTAATTGATTTAAATGTTTTCGGTAATTATATACATCAAGAGCGTTTTCCAGGGCTTCATTACGATATACTTCCTGTGCTTTTGATGCTTTTGTATTTATTTTTGCAGCACTGGTTGCGATAGAAGAAGTATATAGCTGTGTCCGCAACCTGTCTAATTCAGCTATGCTGTTTTGCAGTTCGTTAATATATCTTTGCTGACCCTGTATTTGTATTTCATAAGGAGTGGCCCAATCTTGTTCCAAGACACTTCCGATTAACCCGCCGAAGGGTACCAATGGATTTTTCAAGACCTTTGCCAGGATCTTTTGTTGCTCTAAATAAGCCTGTTGCTCTATTTTTAAGCTTTTGAGTATGGCATTAGCCCTGTCAAGCTCACTTTGGATATCCAGTTTCCTTTGCCTTATCTTGGCTTCTATAGCTTTTTTATGTTCTTCGCTGCTGTTTTTGACCTGCTCGACTTCTTTCTTTAATGCCTCAATGCTTATGCCGATAAGTTCTCCGTCTTTACCCCTTACCGCTATATCCTGGCCGAAGATATCTATAAGATACTGCATGGTATTTGCTAACTGGCTGGCTTCCTGGGCCGATAAGTTCTGTTTTTGTGCAAGATTTATATACTGCTGGGCACTCTCTATTATTTTCTGATTGGTGTTCTGTATTGCGGTATATTTTTCTATCTCTGATTTTATTGCGTCATTATTGGTATACTGCTGGATTTTGGCCTGCTCTTCCAGGGCTTTATTGTATATTTTTATGGCTTCCGTTGCAGTTTCATACGTATATCCAAGCTGGCGCAGTTTTTTGTCCAGCTCGCCTATTTGCGCCTGAGTAATGGCAATAGTTGTATCATAACCGGCGGCCACCCCCGGGCTTTCACGGAAGGTATTTTTGGCTTCTTCAAGTTTTGCCTTTAATTCATCATATCGTCTAATTAAATCCTCAAGCTGCTGGGCCTCTTGTTTGATTTCTTCCACCTGGTTATCCTGAATACCTTCGACCTTGATTTTGTTTAATTGCTCTACCTTTTGGTTGAAAAGTTCCTGCTCTTTTTTTGCTCTTTGCGTGGCCGCTATATAGTTATAAATTGCCGCTACAACCGCACCGATAGCCAGAGCCACCCATCCCCAGGGAGACTTCAGCAGGGTGACATTTAGGAGTTCAATGGCTTTTTTTACCTGGGGGATTATTAAGTTCAATGAAGTAAATAGGGCCACAAGACCGGTCAAGGATGTCGTTACGGTTATGATGCCGGCAACCAATTGCGGATGTGCATTTGCTAAATTTGTAAACCCCTGTAGCACTAAACTCATAACCGAATATAAGTTTTCCATGGCAGGTGCTAGTGCATTGCCAACAGCAGTCTTGGCATAATTTACCTGCACCTCAAATGCGCTCATCTGACCGGAAAGACTGTTTGCTAGCTTAGCAGCATCACCAAGTTGGTGCTGAGTTTCCTTCAATATACCGTTAAATATGGCCTGCCGCACTCCTGCATCGGATGTGGCCCGGGATAAATCCTGGGCTGAATATCCCGCTTCCTCCAGCATAACGGAAAGGTTTTTTGTGACACCAGCATTATCTACCAATATGCTGTTACCATTCTTGATACCTTCCGTAGCTGAAACAATAGCCTCTCCGAAGGATAATGCTCCTTGTCTGCCAAAAGCAGCACTATCTTTAAACCGCTGCATTAGGATTATAGCCTGATCAAGTCCAAAACCGGCCAGCAGTAAATTTTTTAATCCTGTAGCCGCTTCGCCAATAGACATCAGCCCATCTTTGGAAAGTTCCTTTGCAGCTTCCGTAACATCATTAAGATTAATATTTAAACTTGCTGCAGTAGACTGCAACCCAATAATGGCATTATTGAATTGATTTGTAGAATTTATTACATCCTGAATGCCCTTTATCATCCCGTAAAATGCTGCTGCTGATGCTACCGCTACTTTTGTAAGTTCCGCCTGCACTTCCCTGGCCCCATCGGCAACATTTTTACTCCCCTGTGCTATCTGTTTTGCAGCATCCGATGCTTTTTTTGCCTGTTCCTGGGTCTGTTTTGCCAGATCCTGTATCTCTTTTTTGACGCCATTCATCGTGGCTTTAAAGGCTTCAGCAGTAGCTCGGATTGTAGCTGTAATAGATCCTACTTCCATTTTCTCACCACCTTTACTGGCGGATCACTTTAAATCCCATCTCTTCAAATGAAAAGTCCTGCTGTTTTTCGTCTGGAAGTTTTGATATGTCAAGCAATGTTTTTATCTCGTCGATGTAATAGTCCTCGAATAACTCCCTTTTGCTAATTCCTTTGTTTAAAGCCCACAATATCAGGTATTGGAGCCAATTTTCATCATCTGGTTGATTACCGGTATTTTCTCCATCATAGGATAAATTTTTTTTTGAAGTTCATCAAGCTTATTTATTTTTACAAATTCCTGCATAATTTCTATTAGTTCAAGGGGTGTCATTTTTTCCTCAAGATGTTTTCTGTCAACATCAAGTATTTCAGATATAATATCAAGCATCTTATCCGGCAATAAAGCAATAAGTTTAGGGAGAAGATCCAGCACTTTATCAAAAGTAATATCTCCTATTTCACTTAATGCTTCTTCCGCTGTTTTCCCCGGATATAAAGCCTTAAATATTTCTTGCGGAAAATCCTGAAGTAATTGAAGCACCTTCAAATATTTGCCTAAAGGCATTTTTTTTATTTCAATACCATGTATTTTTTTAGATTGAGGAAGCGATTTTTCTATACTGTTCGCCATGTTATCCCTCCTTAAAAACATAACAGAGGGAAATTAATCCCTCTGTTATACTGTTTTATCCACAATCTCACCGTATTCATTCATATCGTTTGCCAGTGCTTCAAGCGTAATGGGTATGAGCTGCACTCCGTTTTTGGTATAGCTTGTCTGAACATTTCCGGTGGAAACCACTCTAAACAGTGTAATCGTTCTATCAAGGCCATCTGGATTTTTGCCTACCAATTTTACCTGGTGTTCAGGTAGTTCAAAATTCGGCTTTAGAGTTAATGTTTTGGTTTTGAGAGTAGTATCTTCAGTTAATGCTGTATCCGGTAAGCCCAATGCAAGTTTATAATTTTCCAGAGTGGCTTCAGCCATATTTACGGTTATCGTCAAGGTTTCACCGGTTTTTACCTTTTTTACAGGCAAAAGTTCTTGATCGACTTCTATATTCTGGAATGTGGGACTGTAATTAAGCGATGCTCCATCCTGAGTATAACCGATATCTATCCATGTGGTACCGCCATCTTTCGAAATACTCATCGATACGGCACCGACTAAAACATTCTTTCTGGTACCCATTTTAATACCTCCTTGTGATTTCTAAATTTAAACTGATTTCATATCTGCCATTTGTATCCTGGCCGATGTATGTCGGCTCCTGTGCAAATTCACTGTAATAGATATAAAAATCTCCAAGGGAATAATTTTCCTTGGAGTGAAATAAGGCAAATATTTCTTCTGCTTTGGAATTAGCCAGGGCATAATCGATATTTCTTACAATAAACTGAAAGGTTGGATATCTAATAGCCTCAATATAGTCAGGCCTATAACCTCCCGTCTCAAGGATGGTTATACAATTGTCTGGTTCTGCCGGTTGAAAGCCTATAAAAATATCATTCCCCAAAGCACCGATACCGTGTGTTTGCAGGAATTTAGCAATTTCTTCTATCAACATCATTTATTCAGCACCTCTTTGACTTTATCGGCTATGGTTTGCATATACTTTTTTGAGTAAAACTTTAGCGGTCTTTCAAGGTACTTCCTTCCCGGCTCCATGCCATCCACGGGAGGCTTTCCTCTTGTGAAAACACCTCGGCCATCGATATACTCACCTATTCTTCGTCCTTCCTGGTCATATTGCGGATATGTGCCCATCCTGGGCGCTTCCTCATGTCTGCGAAGGGCATATGGCACACCGCTGAAAATCACTCTTTGCTTTATTTCTTTTCCGTTATTGATAAGCTTTCCAAGGTGTCCTGCTGCTTCCAAATCTCCTGTTAAATGCGGCGCCAACGCCTTGGACTTTTCCAGCAGATCCTCTGCGTTTTCGTTTACACCTTCTTCTATCGCTTTTATGACTTCATCAGTGGCCTTATCCAGGTTTGCCATTATTTCTTCTATGCCATCCCATTGAATGGAAAAGTCAAGTAAATCATCGGCCATCAGACCCACACCTTTCGATATGCAAAAGCTCCATCAAAACACATGATGTCGGCAAAATTTAATACAAAATAAACTCTACCGTCATACTCCAGCTTATCATCAAGTCCCACCTTATCAGCTACGTAAAAAACCCCCTGGCTTACTGCATCCTTGCCGGTTTTGTCCTTAATGAGCTTCATGCCGCCCTCAAACCGGCAATGAATATCAATCGGTTCAGCATAAATAGGCTTACCGTATGCATCCTGCCCGGTCTTTTTAAACCACGTCGCAACCTGGTTTAGGTAATCTTTTATCATGTTATAAGCACCGCCCCGGCAAGATAAGGCTTGAGCAATTCTTTTGCCTCTTGACTAATAAGCCCCCGGCCAGACCCGGGCCGATATGTCTCAGAAACATCGCCAATATCAACCGCCTGAACTCCTTCCTGTTGAAGTTTTCTCCTTTGGCTGTTGCCTCTTTCGAGCAATGCCAGAGCTTCTTCACATGTAGCATCTTTGACAGCCTGCGGCACATCTGTCTCGCACCACCAGCCGGGAAGAAGGTCAAAACGATACTGTGAAGGCGGTGCTCCAGGTGCAAGATAACATCTTGGAAAGGCCAGCGGCTGTTTTAAATCAACCGGCCTGCCTTTAAGCGGCTGCCGGTCTATTGCTTTTGTCGCCTGCTTGAGGGCTTTTTCTTTATCTGATTCTGTTGCATTGTTCCAGGCGTCGCTGTAGAGTCTTCCTGCAAAATATTCATCTGCTCCGGCGATGTCGATGTAGGAATCAATTCCGACGGTGATTGACATTCTATCACCTCATATTCGGAAGAACGGGAGAGCCTTTCTGCAAGCTCTCCCGTAACTTCCCATGTTAGACCAGTTTTTTTATTGCGAAACCACATTTTTCTCACACCTTATGCCTTGTTGGCAGTCATAACCACTATAGCTTCAGGCCTTACAAGTTTAGCACCATAGAGATGGAGCCCCTTAACTGCGTCAGCAAACCGCTTCTCCGGCCTGTAGGCTTCAACTTTGTTAATTTGTTCAGCATAGGTGATAGCAATAGTGGAACCGGCGATAATCTTATATTTTGTGCCTGCAGTATTCGGAACATTGTGAGATACCAGCACTGTAAAGCCTGCGGCCTGGCCTACTTCACCATTTCTCAACACCTGGTCGGATGTGGGAGTTCCGGCCTTGACAAAGCGGTCATCTTTCAAGAGAAGGCCATAAAACCAGGGTGGAACAACTACCCAACGGTTTGCCCTGGGTACTTTGTTGTCGTCAAGGATTATTGCCATGTCTACCAAATGTTCATAAGCATCCGCTTTTGTAGGAACCACCGGAGTAGTATCATTCCCTATGGTATTTCCTGCGGCAACGCCAGTATAAAGCCCTGCTATATACTGGTCTGCGGCATCGGCAAGAGCATAAGCGGCCTCTCTCATTGCATCATCCATCACTTTAGGATTCTGCTGTGCCCGGTCGATATCATCCACCTGGAAATTGAAATACTTGGCCTGATCTATTACAAGAGTGGTCTGATCACCGTTCAAAGCTTCAGGATCTCCGATGTTAGTATTTTTGGTATATGTTCCAACAGTTATGGGGCCAATGTTGTTGATTTTAACAGTATTACCCACATCTCTTATTTCACCTTCATAATCCCTGTTTACGACATTAGCCTGACCGTATACAAGGGATTTTTGAAGGTTCTGGAGTAGCCTTGCACTCCATATGGTTGGAATAAAATTATCAATCGCCATTATCTATCATCCTCCTATTTAAGTTTTCCTTCTGCCATCAGCTTACTGATGATATCCCAGTTTTTATTGATTTCATCCGGTGACATTCTTTCGATTTGTTCACGTGTAAAAGTCGGAGAACCGCTACCAGGTGGATTAGTTCCTCCACCTATGGGCTTGCCTTGAATACCTAACAACTTCTTTAATTCCTCGGCATCGGCTTTTATCTCTTCTTCAGTCGTACCGAAGATTCTCGAAGCCCAGGAGAGAGGAAGGCCCATTTCAGTTAATACCTTGGTCTTAATCTGTTCTGCCCTTAGCGTTGCAAGCTCAAGCTCTTTATCGGCCATGGCCCTTTCATATTCAACTAGTTTTGCCTGAAGCTTTTCAGCTTCAGACATCTGGGATTCCTTTATCTTTTTTAGTTCTTCAGCCGCTTTTTTAAGTTCATTATAGTCTTTGTATTTTTCTCTCTCCCTGGCAAGCCTCTCATTGATGATGCGGTCTAAATCCTCCTGTGTAAAAGTCTTCGGCTCATTGCCAGTATTTCCGCTTCCAGCGTTTCCGCCCTTATTGGCGTCATTACCCCCAGCGCCTGTTTGGGTATTTGTTCCCTGGCCGGTGCCGTCCCCGCCATCTGCAAAAAGCTGTAAGTTCATATGTCATTTACCTCCTTCTTTCACCGCACTTAACCGGCGTGCGTAACCGTATTTTGACATAATAAAAGCACCTTTACGGTGCCGGTGTAAACACATCTGGATTGTCTTTAATTACCTGATATAATCCTTTCGCAAGCTGGTCAACCTGTTCCTCTCTCAAGTCGATGTTAAATATATCGTCAATTCCATGGATTATCTCATGTATCAAAGCGCATTTTTGGACGTCATCAGCATATTTTGTTGAAATTTCTATAATACAATCATTATGTCGAATAACTCCATAACATAGTGTCGTACCGTCTATAACATCGCCATCCGTTTTTAGCACTTTTATATCTTTGTAACCTATTTTTACTTTGTCCGGAATTTTCATTTCACACCCGCCAATCTTTTGATACTGTCTGGCGGCTCCTCTTCCAGTTCCCGATACAATGTTATAAGTTTCCTGGCCGCCTTTCGTTTCTGTTCCATCGGTGCATCAACTCCGCCCCTTGCTCCCGCCAGGGCAGCCGCCGCCGCATGAACACCATTACGGTTCAATGTCCCGTCCGGTTCCCACACCGGTAACTTACACTGGCTTTTAGCAGTAGGTGCACCGTCATGCAAATGTATCAAACATGCCCTATGCCACTGCTGAACATCGTAATCCGATTCCTGGATGCTTCCCCAGGGCTTGTTTGAGACAGCCAATGTCATCACCTCCTTTGGGCATAAAAATACCGCCTTGGTTTATTTACCTTGGCGGTTTGTTATGAGATGCTTAATATTTGGGCAATTATTAATTATATCACTGCTTTTATCTTTAGTCACTGTGCGTTTAATATATTCTTCATACTGCTTCAATATACCCGCATCAATGCCCATCGGTCTTTTACCTGTATTATCATAACTCTTTTTTAGTTTTTGGGCAGCTTTAATTTTTTCTTCTAGCGGTATGTTTTCATTTAAAAGGATTTCCCTGGCTCTTTTCCGGTTAGTGGCGATTGTTACTAAATCTCTCATTTCTTTATAAGCCTGTTTTTCAGCCTCGCTTCGTGGGTCTTTCGTTAATGAAGTATTGCTATACCTTTGTGTTTCATCTGCATTAGGGTCAAGTTTACGAATATAGGGCATCAAAACATGCCGGCAATTAGGGTGAACGGGAACCCTCGCTCTATCACCATCATATTTGGGATATCTTTTATCTCTGCCTGATAAACTGAAAACTTTTCCCTGAAGAGGTGCACATAGTTCACATGTGGGATAATGCGTCGATATCCTTACCAGGTCAACACCAAATTCCTTGCACTCGTTTATTGTTGCTATGGTTGCCGCCTCTCTGGTTGTCGTCCGTGCTACCATTTCGGCATAGCTGTCCAGCCTCCATTTCCTTCCAAGCTTATCAATGAATGCTGTCTGACCCTGGTCTAATAGTCTTTGAACCAGTCTTTGTTTCATATCCCTTACTGTAGTTCCGCTTACAAACTTACGTCCTGTTTCTTCAAGGCCTATTCGCCGAAATTCATCATTTATGCGTCTTCCGATAAACTGAAAGGCATCCCGCAAATTATCCGCCATATTCTGAGCCACAACATCAATGGCCCGCTGATGAATTACATTGGCCTCATTTATTTTATTTAAACCTAAGCTGTTCAAATATGCCACAACCTGTGCTGCATTCTGGCTGTAAACCTGTCCTATTGTTTGCTGTATCCATTGTTGGGTGTTATCATCAAGCTGGCTTAGTATATCGTAAACATCCTTCAATATTGCCTTCCAATATGTCGTCCATTGCCCCTTCGCTTCTTTTTGTATAATTATGCGAAGTATCTCCTCAAAGCCCTGGCGGTATAGCTCTATAAGCTGCTGAATCTGCTTTTCCTCATCAAAGGCCATTAACTACCACCGCCTGTATTTTGTTGCCCTTCCTGTTGTTCTGACGGTTGTAAATTCGGCCTGAATATCAAAGGCGTCTGCTGATTGGCTTCTGCTGTAATCTTCAACAGTTCATCCCGTAACGTCTGGGTATCAAATTCATATAAGTTCTTCAGCGCCGTTTCTCTCGACGCAAGGCCATTCTGTACCCGCAAGCTGTAGATCTGTGTCTTCTCCATCTCATCCTCTGGTAATCCATCACGCCATGCTATATTGATATTCTCAAGCTTGACTGCGTCACTCATACCCTGAGCAACTTCAAGTTCGCTTGCAAGCTTCAGCACTTTTTTGAGCGCCGGGTCAAACCTCATTCTAATTCTGTTTACTTTGGCTAGCGGGGCCATCATTAAACGTCTTAAAGCGCTACCACTTTCAGCAAGACCTTGCTTGAGCTGCCCGAATGCTGCAGCCGATGCCTCACTCAAGGCATAAAATTGCTCCATAAGAAGATCTATCTGCTTGAAAGCTGCTTCAAGCTGCCCGTCCCAAGTGACATATCCTGGCGGATTCTCCCCGTCGCCCACAGGAAAGTATTTCCCGCCGCCACGAAAAGTCCATTGCCCTGTCTCTGGATCTTTTTCAAGCGCTGTTTCCGGCCCATACATATTCGGATCTGCGTGCTTGTCTAGTATACGGCTTATCTGCGCAACTCTGATTTCGAGTTCCTGAATAACGCTGTCAAGGTCGCTATAATCATCAAGGCCCGTCACTCTGTCCGTTGTCAGCACATTGTTTACCGGCACTATGAGAAAATCATCAATGCCGGTCTGTTGTTCTTCTCTGCTTATTTCCTGCGATATTTTGCCATCCTTGACAATGTATTCTGCCGTTGTGATTTTTCCTTTTTCGTGTATCTCGGCTTTAAGATGCTGTATTTTCTTCGTCCCGAACAGGCCCTGTATCTCTTCATCCCAAGTCCACGCCAGCACATGGGCTGTGATTTCCTTGACGTTGTCCGGCTTTACAACCGGAAACCATATTATCGGCGGCTGGCCTTCTATGATTGCCCTACCGTCGTGCCTAATCTTGAATAATCCGGTGCCGAACCGTGATACGTCTAATGCCACCTCGTATGCAACGTTTATCAAACCGTTGTCGTTTATAATTCTCTCTAATGTCTGCTGCTCTGGGCTGCCTTCTTCGCCTGCTGTAATCTTCGGCGGCTCTCCTAACAACAAATCAGCCCAAAGCGTCGATAATCGCTTGGGCCAATTGAGAATTATTTCCAATATTGCCTTCTGGTCTTCCCGAAGCAGCCTAACCCAGTCTTTATATACCTGGTCATGCTTACCCTCGAATAATTTTCTATTGTTGTCGTATAACTGCAATCTGTCTATTTCACTCGGCGGGGGCCATTTCTGCCCTATGCTCAGGAAGTTTATGTCTGTCAGCATGTCATCACCATCCCTGCGGTTTGTTTACAATCGGTTTTCTTTCGAGCATATCATCTTCCAAGGCATATCTGACGGCGTCTATCGTATGGTTATTTTTATCAGGGAATTCCGCTTTAAAATTGCCATTACTGTCTTTTTCTAATTCATAATTAAGGAATTCTCTTGCCGCATTAGGGCACCTGTCAATGTCGATTATAATTTCCTCTAAGTCTTGCAAGAATTTAATTCCATAATCAACGCTATCAGGGCCTTTCTTTGCTCCTTTGATTCTTATGCCATATGTTTTCATCTCTGCTATGGATTTTGGTTCGGCGCTATCAGCAATTATGGTCTGGTGCTCTGGATCTTTCTTTTTAATTAACTCTGCGGCTTTCCGATTACTCAATCCTACCTGATATATTTCATCGAAAATAAACAATCTTCGCCTGGTCTTGTTATAATGAACCTTGATATAAACAAAAGGATCTATGGCATATCCCCAGTCTATCCCCCGCTTAATCCGGTCGAAAGTTTTGATTTCATCGTCTGTTATTTTCCGTATTATTACATTGGTGAATATCTCGCCGCCAGTGCCGGTCACTTCGCCCAAATATTCATGCCTGTATGCTTTTTCATTGACTTTCTTTAAGTGTTCCGCTTCAATAAAAAACTGTTCCCCGAGCCATTCCCGAGGAACAGTCAAATACGTGCTATGATGTACTTTCCTATCTGGCCTTTCAATCAATACTTCTTCATTAACCCAGTTTCTAACCGAATTTGGCGGATTGTAGGTATAGAATACAACGAATTGTTCACCGCCACGCATAAGGGATTGATTGATTATGCGAATTTCTTCCATGCCGTTAAATTCGTCTACTTCTTCATACCAAATATATTTCACATAACCCCGACTAACCTTGATTGATTTAATTTTCCTCGGTTTATCCGCTCCCCGAAATAAAATCTTCTGTCCCGTTGGAAGATAAGTTAGCTCCATCGGGTTATGTTTAATATCCCAATACTCTGCTACTTTTAACTTTTCTATCGCCCAAACTAACTGCTCAAATACGCTGTCCTTTATCGTTTCTTTAACCTTTCGCAAGACCACGGCATTGGCATCTGGGTCTTTCATTATCCCGAGGATAATTTCTATACTGACAAACGATGATTTTGTGCTGCCTCTGCCGCCTTTTAACCAGTAATGTGTATAACGATTATGTTTTATATCGCTATGGATTTCATAAAACGATGGTGCTATGACTTTTCTTAAGTTCACTGTAACCATGAAGCATCACTCATCTATGTCATCAACTATTTGTACACCTACATCACCGCTAATATTTATTTTATCTGTAAACATCCCTAAATGCTTGCCAAGCTTTTCAAGTGCAGGGCATTTGTCATGGAGCCGGATTTTCCTCACACGTTTAACACCGCCAGAAGGAAGTTCCGTTTCTGTTTCTGAAACCTCAACAATTGCTGCAGCATCATCTTCGGAAAGTTCGTTACTAGGTTTTATTCGAATGCTGCCGAAGTCATCCCATTCTACAAAATCAGTTATCTTTGCAAAGCCTATCCTGGCGTATTCACGGATTACACGATCCTGACTGATACCAGTCCTTCTTGATCTTTCCGCCATCGCTTCAGCAATCGCATTTGATACTGTAGTTTTCTGTAGTAATTGATAACCTATCTCACTTGCTCTTTTAGGACTATATCCTGCTCTGATAGCGGCTTGCGTTGCATTCAAGTCAATTAAATACTCTTCAACAAACCGCTTCTGTTTTTCTGTTAATGCCACCTCACCTCACCCACTTTCAGGGCAAATAAAAAAAGAACCTTTGCATACTTTTTATAACAAACCCTTCGCCTTAAGGCTTGGTAGAGTTTTGCCCAATAAAGTTAATGGCGTAGTTCGTAAATCTCTGCAAACATCTCCTACTGTCGGTTGTATGCCTTTCCTTTTACACTTCTCAAGATAATCTTTTAGTCGCCGCTCTTTTGCGGAAAGTTTCATTGTACTCCTCCTATAATACAAGAGCCGTCCTTGCAGATGGCTATCGTCGCTCTCATAAATGGACATAAAAAAAGAACCTTCTGGTTCTTGCATTGTTCCGTATCCCATTGTAATCATTATAGCATATTATCCTTAAAAAAAGTCGCATACTTTTATGATACCTTTTCAATATCGATTAAATTATATTTCTGTGCCAGCAGTGCCATATATAAAATGATTTCATTCTTCCATCTGAAATAAGTGGCTCTATCAATATGTAATTTTCTTTGAATATATCCAGGGCCTTCTTTGTCAAAGTATTTCATTTGTAAAAGCCGACCTTTATCTGTATTTTCAAAGTGTGCTTTAGTTTTCTCTACAATCTCAATCCATTTTTCTTTTTCCCGTATTTCAGGTTTTACAAGCCGGATTGCTTTTATTGCCGTTGGATCGGAATGGTAAGACACCCCTCCACCCCATTCTCCAAATTCAGGGGGGCTTGAATTAAGTATAGTATCTCTGTATTCCTTTACTTCACGTCTTATATCGAAATAATGAAATAAATGCCATTCTAGTTTTTTGTATATTTCTCGGTTTATTATACTCATAATTCAAACCCCCTTGTAAGTTTAATACCCAGACCAGAAGGCATTAGCCATTACCCAGGAATGTTCATTTATTTCTTTGTCGCCATATGCCCATACTCCATCCTCATTGAAGTATGCGCCACATTTTTCGCATTTGTATAAAGGAAGATGACTGTTTATTACTCTTGCCTCTTTAAGCTCCGTGTTGAGCCACATCAAACATGCCGGACACTGCATTATCTCGGCCATAGTCACACCTCCTGTTTATGAATGCCTTATCCCACATTTTGTGCAGCCACTTCCTAAACCGTGTATCCTGCCACCATATTTGTATCTGTTGCCTATAGCCTTACCTCCGCATATCGGGCAGATGAATTCTACCCTTCCTGTTTTTATACCAGCTTTTTCAAATGCCTCGGATTCAGCCTTTATAAACTTTATAAAGTCTTCCATCAATTTTTCTCCTTCAGAGTTACACATTTTTGTATTCCCCCTTTAACACTGCTTCGATTTTTCTTTCCACCGGCCCAGGAGTTGGCGAATCGAGATAATGTCGCTTCCTGTGTGCATAAAGCTCTTTCAACGCTTCACGTAAAGCTTCTTCCAATTCTTGTACCCGTACATCTAATTCCATAAAATTTGGTAATATGTAATATTCTTTAGTTCTATCAAGAAATTGTGAGCCATCCAACTCCGCAGTATTACCATAGATGCACTGCATTCCTTTTACTACACCGAACATTCTACATATCGTGGGCCTAACAGGATATATGGCACATCTCTTATTTTCAATATCTCTGTAAGGACAAGTCAGTATGGCCTTTTCCTGGTTTTTAAGTTTCTCTTTATATTCTTTAGGCATATCTCTAACGTATTTCCTTATCTTTTCAATCTCTTTTTCTGTAGCCATCACCGGCCCGCAGCACTCACCGCAATTATGGCATTTATGCTCTGGTATTCTTGTCTTCATTGTCATCTCTCCAATATCTTTATATCCCCGATATTGATAAGCGATTTATTGAGACATTCTTTGTATCCATGCTCAGTCTGTAAAAGGTAAAAGTTCTCATATTCCTTGATAATTCTGCCTTTTACGGTTTCCCTTCTATGGTTAGTTACTTGCATTGATACTTTTACAGGCGTGCCTATTTCTAACATTGTTTCTCCCCTCTTCCTCATCTAAAACTACTAAACGAGCTAAAATCCTCAACCGCTCCTCGCCCTTTACTTTGTGATAAAGATCCAGTAGACGGTCACGCTCATTTATAATACCAGCTGACCTCATGTTAACCCCTCCAATTTTAAAGCTTTCTGTAATCTTCCCAGTCCATGTAGATACCTTTGCACATTTCATATATCCTGGATACTATAGCCTCGGCGGACTCAATGTTATCCTTCACGGTTAGGCGGTTTATTAGCTTTTCAGTATTGTAATTTGTGGTTATGATGACCGGCAGGCATTTTTCATATCTTGTGTTGATGATGTAATAAAGTTTTTCGAGTGCCCAGTCCGTAGGCCTTTCTTTACCCAGGTCGTCAATTATCAGCAAATCGCAATTTATATATCTGTTTATTACACGTTCTTCATTCTCTTTTGAATATTCATCATCATATGTGACTTTTATTTTTTCAAGTAAATTTATCATTGTTCCAAATATAGGCTGATAGTTTTGTTTAATAATTTCATGACATATTGCTGCTGCTAAATGAGTCTTGCCCGTCCCGTATTTGCCTATGAATATAAGCCCCAACCCTTGTTTTTTATATTTTTGAAATTCATCCGCATATTTTTTGGCTATTTCATATGCTTCCTTGTTTTTATCATCAATGATAAAATTCTCGAATGTCCGGCTCATAAACCTTTCTCCTAACTTGCTTTCCTTTATCATTCTTTCGATTTTTTCACGATATGCTCTTTCTTTTTCTTCCTGTGCTTTTTTTAAGGCCTCTTCTAGCTCTTTCTCTCTTTGCTTTCTAGCGCCTTCGCAATCACAGTCTTCATAAGAGTCATTAGTACGAATCCATTTATATGTGCCTAGCATGTGTATAAGCAATCCGCTGGCCCGAAGTTTCTTACCGCAAAATTCGCATGTTATCGGTAATATATCCCCTGTATTTACATATTTCCTCGCTTCGTCTATAGTAACTCTCCTAGTCAAGGGTTCTTGCGAAGAGCTTGTCTCTCGGGTCTGGTTTAGTTTCATCATTCGTGCTAAAACTTCTTTCACTGGTTCCATCAATTACAACCTCCTTGATAAAGTCTGTAAAAGGCTTATCAGGCCCCAAAAATGTCCCTGGATGCTTTATATACCTTGCCTCAATACTTTGCTTTTTACAGTATGCAGCATAGTTACGGGCAGCAGTAATCATATCATGTGGGCTAATTTTTTCTTTAAGCCTAGTGTTCCATACCCTGAATGCCTTCTTTTTTTCGACTTTCCGGGGATATATGGCCCAAAATTGTTCAAATTCGGGTGTGTAATCTTCACCTTTGCCAGCAGAAGCAGTCTTGACACGTTCCTTCTGCTGCGCTCCACCATCTTCCGTAGTGTCAGATGGTTTCTCAGCCGAGGTGTCAATCACACACTCGGCGTTAGCCGAGGCACACATGTTTATATTATCTTTACCTGTACCTGTTCCTGTACCTGTACCTGTTCCTTGTTTCCGTAACCGTTCGCCTAACCGTTCCAGTAACGGTTTATAAAACGGTTTATCAAACTTATTCACTAACTCCCAAAAGTCCTGAAATAACGGTGTTTCAGGGATTTCGTCCAATTTCTCAATTGCGCTTTTAACCTGATTTGGATTTTCTAAAGGATTATGTTTGAGATAATTTTTAATTAGCACTACATGCGCATGAGCATCATACTTAATCAAACTGGCAGAAATCAGTTCCTGTAACCCTTTACTAAACCGTTTCTCATCCCATCCAAGATCGAAACATGCGTAGGGAGAGGGCAGAAAATAGAATCCGAGAATGTTACGATGTGGCGAAGTCAGAAGGTATAACATCAGATATCGTGCATCGCTAGAAACAGTTCTCATTTTTTCATCTTGCCAAAATCTGTTCTCTACTCTTGTGTACAAAAATCAACCCTCCCCGTTTTCTCCTCTCCTAACATCAAATAAACAAGTTACATCCATTTGACCTATAAAACCTTACCATGCTTTCTTTTTCTTCATCTTTTAACCCCATACACCTAGGGCATTTGTAGAAGCGTTCATCTTTTGCTCCCAGCTTTTTGTTGATGCCAATATCGTTATAATCCAGTTCAGCACCACAGTTTATACAGTAGAAACGATTCGGATTTTCATCTTTTTTGGGTGGAAAATCATATTGCAGTATCGTGTCTGGATCGCCTTGCTCGATTTTGATATATCCCCTTGCCAGAAGTATTCTTGCATCGTGTTCGGTTATGCCAGGATTTTGGATGAGTGCGGAAAATGGCCCGTGGTAGATGATGTCTGCGTAGAAGGGATTGTCCAGAAGTTTTTCGACCTCCGGATCTTCTACTTCAAGGCTAACCACATGCTCTTTCCCGTCCCTTATTCGTTGCTCGAATTCTTTTTTATACCTTTCGGTTTGTTCATCGCATTCCTGGATATATTGGCGTATATATTCTTCCGCTTCAGGCGTATGCAACCATTCGAAATATTCCTTATTCCGCATGAAGTGTTTATAATTGAGTTCATATACGAATCTGTGATAAGCCGCTTTGTAATATTTCTTGGCCGTTTTTCCGTCTATGTTGTATTTTTTGGCTATGTTCTTTATTCGAGTTTTATGTCGAGAATAACGTTTCAGATACTTAGGCATATCTTGGTATATTTCATCTTCAATAGTGGGGAACAATGAAATCTGCTCCTGGATAGGCTTTCTAAACATATTTGGATGCATATCCTCAGCTCGGATGATGAGATATGAGAATTCACCTTCATATCTTTTGTATGAAGGGATATTCATAGTCCCACCTTCTTGGGGTGAAGGCAGGCAGGCCGGGGTAGCCCGCCCGCTGGAGTTATCATAAATACTCATCAATTATTTCCTTGATTTGGTAGGGCGGGCAGGATTCGAACCTGCTTCCACATCGCAGCTCCCCCCATGCGATGTGGCTTTTTGTGGTATACACTGCGTAGAGGGTTCAGTATACCACCACGTATGCACCACTACGTCGCCGCCCTTGCCGACTTACCATATCCGCCGCCCCGCCCGTGCATCGCCAGACTTGCGGGAGGGGCAGCAGGGTATTATCCAGCGAATTTTTTCTCCCACTCCTCTATTAACTCCGGATCACTGTCACGAAATGCCTTCTTAATCGTCTTCCACTTCACGAATATTATTTGTTCCGCATTGCAAGCAGGGCACGTTATATGTCTTATCCCATCTTTATCTTCGCCAGCATCTATCTCAAACCCATGCCCGCATTTCGGGCAAAAAGTATAGACAATACTTTCAATCATGTTCCTCCTCCCTCCTGCACCGGCTATTGCGCCGCCGGTGCCTTTTCTTTATGCCACTAACTCAACATCCTTTATCCACTTCTTTATAGGCTTCATATCTACTTCTTCAAAATATTTTGTGCTGACATACAGTTGAGGCCCTTCGCCAAAGTCCCTTGCGACGGATTTATCAATGAATTCGTCAAGTCTGATACGATACATCTTTCCTGACTGCCGGTCATAGTTGTAAATATACTCAACGCAATCCTTCTCAAGTACTGGGATTAAACTTGCCTGAATACTCCAGGCATCGAACGTATGGAAAGCATGTTTATTTTTCGAAACTTCCCGATAAAAGCACCACTTACCTTCAATTTTCAACACCTTTCCTGCTACCTTCCACCCTGACGGGGTTTTTATTTGCAAGGCTCTTTCTTTCATGCTTAATCAACCTCCACGATAAACTCAGGATTCTGCGGTATTGCTACCACTCCCGGAATAACTTCCCCTGTGTTCTTAGATACCACCGTTTCACCGACTATTTCAGTTTCTTTTTTCAATGTTGCCCAGTCCGGGGACTTCTGAACCTTCACCAGTTCCGTCATGCCGTTGGCCTCCAACCATTCAACGAGCTTTTCATCATCTCGAACAATCTTCGGTGCTCTGTATTTCTTAACAAGGCGGCCGCTGGGCAAGTTATATGTTTCCTGCGTCTTTGTCTTCTTGCGCTGAACCTTCTCGAAGTATTCGGCCAGTTTACCAGTGAAAAAGCCTACTTCACGTTCCATCTTTGTTTTTTCGGCTTCAAGCGCTGCTTGAAGTTGTGCTATTTTGTCATTCACAACCATTTCAAACCTGCGGTATTCGGCCCGGGCCTCCCGGATTTTATCCAGAGCCCAGTCGGCCTGTGAGTCATTTTCAATTTTCCAATGTTCTTTTTGTTCTTCATTGTCTGTATCAATGTCCAGATGTTTCAGAGCTAAATCCCCTAAGATACTCATACTGCGGCTGCCTCCTCATTCTCTATATTTTCTTGAGAGAAATATACATGCTCTACTTTGACTCCATTTATTTCATGCTCATTTTTTTGATATATTGTTTTGTGCGGTTTCAGTGGGTCGTAATCTTCACCGACATATTTATATATTCTTAGAATTGGTTTATCCCAACCATACGGTGAAACATCAATATATACCGAGATTTGTTCCTCTTTGCATATTTTCTGAAGCTGTTTTGCTATTTCAATCAAACGCTTATCCATTTTTTCTTTCCTCCTTGATTTTCCCCAGCATATCTGGTATGCTAGGGGTGGTTATAGTTGGGCCTTGCAAGGCCTTGTTTTTTTATGCTTCAATTTCAATTTCTTCTGCACTGCTTACTTCTGCCTGTTCTTTCTTTGCCGTTTCTTCTTCCAGTTTTGTCAGAAAGTCTATTAATTCATTGGCTTCTGACTTTGTAAGCTGTTTGGAGCTTTCTTTCCCAAATCTATCCTGCATCATTCTGTGCATGTCTTCTCTTTCAAAACCCAGTTTTCGAGCCATAGCATATAGTTTTTTAAGCTGCAATTCTGTAGCCATTTTTTCATTTTCGGTTATAGGTTCAGTTTCTATGTCAATACTAGAAATTGGTTTTTCGGATAACTGTGAATCATCAATTGACATTTCTTCTGGAGAATACATGCCCTGAAAAGTTTCCGGGAAGGCTTCTCTAAGCGCTTGTACAAGAGCAACTTTGCGAATCATCGTCGCTGGCATTTCCCTCCAATTCCTCATCGGGGTGCCATCTTCTTTTTTTCGAAGATATTCCGAAAGAGATACCGTTATTTCCAGTGGCTCTTTCCAGTCTTTCCGGCTTACCCTTGCCCAACCGCCTACAAGCTCTTCTCCTGGTAATACCAAAGTACCATTGCGCTTTTCTATCTGGCCGTCCTTTTTGAGAATGATTACGCCTGCCTGCCATCCTGTGCACAATTCGTTCTTAGCCGCTCTTTTTGTAAAAGTTTCTTTTCCTGTTACAATTGTGGCTGGTTTATTACCGAATTTTATTAAGTATGCTTCACGCAAAAAAGGATTTAATTTTTGAAATTTGCATAAAGCTAGAAACATCATTACTTCCTGGTCTGTTACTTTTTCTGCTTCACCGTTTACCAGATATTGTTTTACTATTGCCGGCGAAAGCTTTATTTTGCCGGTATCTGTTTCATACTCTACGCTTGCCAATGCAGCAGTTTTATTAATTGCCATTTAGCACACCACCTAAATAATCTTTTTTAGTTTGTTTTATAATGGAGTTGTAACGAATTAGTGCCGCATTTAGGTCATAAATTGCAGCGTCAATTTCCTCCTCAGTTTCGGCCCGATTAAATCTTTCAAGAGATGCTAAATATGTTGATTTTGCATTTTCAAACATCCTTATAGTCTCAGGTAATCGCAAAATTTCTGGAAGATTTTTAGCCTTGCCTTTAAAGTAGAAGCATAATTTCATTACATTTCACCTCTTTGTTTTTCCCTGCAAATCTATATCATCTTTCCACTGTTTCTAACTGCTTCAGGATATCCTTTGCCACTTCAGTATCAGCTTTTTTCAGCAACTCTTTTGCCATCTCTACCGTATTCTGCATTGCTTGCTGGAGGCCCTTGCCGTGGTTTGCCCCGCCGCATATGCATGTGCATCGGTTGCCGTGGCCGTTATAGCACCGGGCATCACAACGCCTTCTGTGCCCACCAGACCATTGTTGTATTAAAGTCGCCATTTCCTTTCTTCTCCTTTCCTGGGAATTACCTCTCCACATCGACATATTTTGGAGTGGGGAAATAATAGCCGTCGATTATGTCTCTCCCGCCTTCCAAAATCAACCTAACGTATTTACAGTAGCTTCTGTGCACCACCTCCACAACCTTTTTGCCGTTAATTCGGTCACCTTTTTGTACTTCCTCAAGCTTAACCTTAAGTTTCATTTCTTACGTCCCCCTTCCCTTAGCTGTTGCAACTGTCTTAACATCCGGCCCTCACATATCCGGCAGACTTTTCCCTCATCACTTCTTAACTTTCGCCCGCATGATTCACACCGCATGTTTATCCCTCTTTCTTTCTAAATC
The DNA here is from genome assembly GCF_049310025.1 of Thermorhabdus hydrogeniformans. Lineage (NCBI taxonomy): Bacteria > Bacillati > Bacillota > Clostridia > Thermosediminibacterales > Tepidanaerobacteraceae > Thermorhabdus > Thermorhabdus hydrogeniformans. The sequence continues at coordinate 26,650 of NZ_JBJYKD010000010.1, forward strand.
ATGGTAAAATTATTTTGGAGGTGTTAAATATGCTTGATAGCATTTCAAAGAAAGTTTTAAGAATCGTCTTAAACCTTTGCAGGAATAATCAGTTTATAGAAATCGAAGATATTCAGGAACTTTTGTCGCTTTCAGAGGATGAAATTGAAGAATGTGTGTCGCATTTGATTGATAGCGGTTATCTTAAAGGTATTTGCCTTGATACAACAATTGCTCATATTCAGCCTACCTATAAAGGCAAGACATTTGCTGAATTGGAAAAAAAGTCTTTTTTTGAATATGTCTTGAAAAATATTCTTGTGCCTGTAATGATTGGCGTACTAAGCTACATTGCTTCAAAGCTCATAGATAAATGGCTATTATAGATCGTCATACCAATCTCTGAATTTCTCCCACCTTAGCAAAATAAGCGTTATTAATGCCGATAAGAATATACTCAGGATAATTTGTGCCATCTCCTCACCTCCCTTCACCCTGCCCTTCCGCTGCGGCGGATTGGTTGGTTTTTATACAATCTCGTTATGGTATAATTTTCTTGCGTAGTTAACCAGGCTTACCAATCTTTTTAGAAAGGGTGACAATCATGGATGTTCAAATGATGAAACTTCTAAAATTAATCCAGAAAAACGAAGGCAAAATAACTTACAATGAATTGTGCCGGAAATACCCGTTAGATATTAACGTGATTACAAAATTACTCAATATTGGTTATATCCATCTCAAACCTATAGATGCATATGGTAAACCAACCTCTGAAACAAAAGTTTTTCTTTCCCTTGACGGTAGGTCTTATCTAATCGAAAAGAAATCTGAAGGTTTTAAAGAATTTATTAGGATTATCGTTGTTCCCATAATAACTGGTGTTTTATCGGCTGTCTTAAGTTTCCTGATATTAAAGCTCATTGATTAATTTTTTTATAAACTGTCGTACCAATTTTTAAATGTTTTCCAATTTAGTAAAATCGATGATATTGATGATACTAATGCTGCAATGCAGGCGCATATAATAATTTCTTTCATCATTCTCACCTCCTTATCCCTCCGCTGCGGCGGGGTGGTCGGTTCTTATACAATTGGTAAGTTTGTTATCAAAAAAAATTTCATTTACCTGATTTGTATTTAATTCTAGAATTTGGGCTATTGTTAATATCTCGTGTCTATTAAACTCAATTAGCCCAAGTTCTTTTCTATTATAAGTCTTTGCAGACATATGGAGCTTTTGAGCAAGTGTTTCTTGTGTATATCCTTTTGCTACTCTTGCTCCTTTTAGTTTTAGTGTATTCATTTCATCGACACCTCCTTGCCGTTCGGTAATTTTATTCTACCACACCATTTGGTAAGTTGTCAATACTTTTTATATATTTTTGGTAAGTTTTCTTGTAAAAATAGCTAAATAATTTATAATATTGGTAAGAAGTGTAAAAAGGGGGTGATACAATTGGAAAGTATAGGTGATAAAATTAGAAGATTGAGGGAGCAGAAGGGATTAACTCAGAAGCAATTAGCTGAACTAATTGGTACTACAGAAGCATCTCTATCAAGATATGAGAATAATTTAAGAGAACCTAAAGCCGAAATAATTTCAAGATTAGCCAATGCTCTTGGTGTTTCCGCTGATTATTTACTTGGAAAATCAGAAGAAGACAAGCCCTGGTGGGAAAAAGATGAACCTCCCACAGATATAGAGCTTGAGGAATTTATTAAAAATAATTCAAATATAAAACTCATGGGCAATCCGCTGGACGAAAAGACAAAAGACGATGTCATTATGTTCCTGCGGGCGGCCCATGAGTTTATTAAGCAAAAAAGAAAGGCCGAAGAATCGGCCGAGGAGAAAGAGAAAAAAGAGTAAAGGGGGTCGTTTATGGAAGAAGAACAATATTTAAAAGAAAGACTTGATGACCAAATAAAATGGTATAGTCAAAAAAGCCAGTGGAACCAGAAAAGATATAAAATATTAAGAATGGCTGAAATTATTATATCAGCTTTAGTTCCCGTATTAATTCCATATTCCAATACAGTTCCATATATCAAAACTATCATAGCATTAAGCGGTAGTGCAGTCGCTATTATGATCGGTGCTCAGGGATTATATAATTTTCATGAAAATTGGATTGAATACAGAATGGTGGCCGAAACATTAAAGCATGAAAAATTTCTGTATATAACAAAAGCAGGTGTTTATGAGGCGGTAGATAAACCATTTAATCTTCTTGTAGCTAGAGTAGAAGGTATTATATCCCACGAAAATATTAACTGGTCTCAGTTAAATAAAACCACTTCAAAGAAAGTCACTTAGTAATATATGGCGTAAGCTCTTCATCATCACTTACTGGTTCGTAAGTTCTTTCAAAAACATCCGGTTTGCATGGATATAATTCTCCTCTTATGCCTCTTATAATCCAATCGCCAGGAGATGCACGCAAAGGGCCTTCAAGTGTTTCAATTATCATTTCTTTATCTGTTTGGTACGCCTCAATTACTACGGGTTTTTTTCTAAACTTTTTAAACTGCATTGTAAAAACACCTCTCAATTTAAATTTTAGGGGGTATTATGATGCCGGAGTTAAAAACATATGACATTTTTATAAGTCATGCCTGGAAATATGGAACCGAATACGATCGTTTAATAAATCTATTAGATAATGCGCCTTATTTTTATTATAGAAATTATTCTGCACCGAAAGATAAGCCCCTTGTTGATCCAAATACGTCAGTAGGAAAATTATTTTTAAGGGAAGCCATAGATAGAAAGATAAAGCCAGTAAATATAGTGCTTGTATTGTCGGGCATGTATGCCGCTTATAGAGAATGGATGCAATACGAAATAGATACAGCTCAAAAATATTATAAACCAATTATAGGCATAGTTCCATGGGGTCAAGAGCGTATACCATCCGAAGTGCAAAAGGTTTCTCTCGAAATGGTTAGATGGAATACCGATTCAATCATATCAGCTATAAGAAGATATGCCATTTAAATATGTGAATAAAATGTGGATAATTTGTTGACAATCTCGACCTCTTATAAGGTGCTTCACCATGATTTATCAAGAAATTGAACATTTAATCCGGGAACTCGGCACCCGTGATCCAAAGCTCATTGCCGAGGAAATGGGAATTGATATACTTTATCTCCCTTATGCTGAATTATACGGCATTGCAGCATGTCTAGGTGACTATAAACTCATCGGCGTCAATAGTGAACTTGATGAACCAATAAAAAAACTCGTGATTGCTCACGAGCTTGGGCATTTTGTGTTACATCCCGAAGGAAATTTCTACTTTGTCATGGATAAGACAATGTTCTATGATAAGTTTGAATATCAGGCCAATATGTTTGCCATAAATCTATGTATAGGAGAGGAGGCGGCGAAGTATGACTTTGTGAAGGAACTTGCTGCAGGAAAAGTGGACAACCTTATAAAAATACTCAGCATCGCCCAAATGCAAAATCAATAAAAAAACGGAAGGCGGGTGCCCTGGAGATGATTTTTTGCAATAAAAAAATTGGGCCGTTCCCTCAAGCCCAGTATTCATGCTATTTTGGTAGCCATAGGGGGATTCGAACCCCCGTTACCGCCGTGAGAGGGCGGCGTCCTGAACCCCTAGACGATATGGCCGTATATTTGGCTGCGGGACCAGGATTCGAACCTGGACAACATGATCCAGAGTCATGCGTGCTACCGTTACACAATCCCGCAACAATTTTTGCAGAATATATATTATCATATTTGGAGGTGTTTTGTCAAATTTTTAAACTGCTCATTTCTAGGCTCAGTTACGTTTTTATTATAACGTATTTTATAAAAAAAGCAAGTAGTCCATACATACCTTTCTGTGTTTATATTTAACAACAATTGTAAATATACTACTCCAGGATAAACAGAATTGACTAAAATATTAAAATACCATAATATTTGGTCAATTATTAAATTACCTAAAGTGAGGTGACTGAATCATGAAAAAGATAGTTAGCCCTATTGAGTTTAGGGATAGATTGGGTCAGATTATCGAAGAGGCTTGCTACAGCGGCAAACAATTTATCATTGCCCGGCGTGGAAAACCCATGGCTGCAATAATCCCTATCAGTGAATATGTAAAATGGGAACAAGAACGGGATTAATTTTTTAGGCTCGTAGACAAAACCTGGCAGGCTAATTCAAGATATATTACTGGTGCTGTCACCGGCAGCCGGCACAGCTACTGCAATTTCCGCCGCTGCAGCCGCCTGAACCGGATGTGCCGGGTTCTCCCTTTCTAAAGTACAGAAAGCCCGTGAAGCGCTGGCTTACCTGTCCTCCACATTCGGGGCAGCGGACTTTGTCTTTGTCTTTTAACGACACAAACTCGCTGAAAAGGTTGCCACATTGGTTGCATTTGAAATCAAAAGTAGGCATAACTTAATCCTCCCTGGTATTCATTCCATTTTAAAGGCGCGTCTTCATCCCCAGAGCAGCAGGAAAAACCTTATCCTGTATTCCGGGCGAATAAAGCCCTTTCACCGGCGGGCAATATCAACGCGCGTTATATTCTTTAAAGGCTTTCTCCATCTCCCGCTGGGCATCCTTCCTCTTAATATCTTCCCGCCTGTCGTAAATGGTCTTGCCCTTCGCCACTGCCAGTTCCACCTTCACAAGACCGCGCTCATTAAGATAGACCCTTAAAGGGATAAGGGTCAGACCTTTCTCCTTTACAAGCCCGAAAAGGCGGTCAATCTCCCGCCTGTGCATAAGGAGTTTGCGCGTCCTGAGCGGGTCCTTGTTGAATATGTTGCCCTGCTCGTAAGGGCTAATGTGCATATTGTATAAAAACAGTTCACCGTTTTCCACCCTGGCGAAGCTGTCTTTCAGGTTGCCCTTTCCGGCCCTCAGCGACTTGACCTCCGTGCCCGAAAGGGCAATGCCGGCCTCATAGGTTTCCAGTATGTGATAATCGTGCCGGGCCTTCCGGTTGGTGACAAGGTCGCGGGATTTTCTTTCCATTTCAAAACCCCCAAAATAAATTGCTCAATGCCAGATAAATTATATCAAAAAGGCTCATCATACACAATGTTCATACTAATCGTCTGCCAGAGCAAAATCTATCTGCCGTTCGGGCACATTCACCCTTATCACCTTAACCTTTACCGTGTCGCCTATGCGGAAAACCTTTCCGGTGCGCTCTCCTCTGAGTGTTATGCTTTTTTCGTCAAAGTGGTAATAGTCGTCCTCCAGGTTGCTCACATGGACCAGGCCCTCAACGGTGTTTTCCAGTTCCACGAACATGCCGAAAGGCGTTACACTGGATACAATCCCATTGTACACATTTCCAATCCTCCTGCTCATGTACTCGGCGATTTTTAAATCCGTTGTCTCCCGTTCGGCCTCCTCGGCTATGCGCTCCCGCTCGGAGGAAATCTTTGCGATCTTGCCTATCACCCTGTTGAGTTTTTCCTGCCGCTTCAAATCAAGCTTTCCTTCCAGATGCTCTTTTATTATCCTGTGGATCACAAGGTCGGGGTAGCGGCGAATGGGAGAGGTAAAATGGGTGTAAAAATGGGCCGCCAGGCCGAAATGACCCACGTTCTCCTCACTGTAACGCGCCCGCTTTAGGGATCTTAAAAGCACGGTATTCACCAGCCGCTCTTCGGACCGCCCTTTGACTTTTTCCAGTATCTGCTGGAGGGCCTTGGGCTTTACGTTTTTAACTCCCTTTATGGTGTAGCCAAGGCTGTACAAAAATTCCCTCAGGGCAAATATCTTCTCCTCGTCGGGCACCTCATGAATCCTGTATACAAATGGGACTTTCAGCCAGTACATGTGCTCGGCTATAACCTCATTGGCCGCCAGCATGAATTCCTCTATGATGCGGTTTGAAATCCGTCTTTCCTCCTTTACCACATCCACCGGATTTCCCCTGTCATCCAGGATAACCTTGGCCTCTTCTATGTTAAAATCTATGCTTCCCCTTGAAAAACGCTTCTGCCACAGTTTCATGGCCAGTTCTTCCATCAACCGGAAGTCTTCCACCAGGTACTCGTAACGCCTTATTGTATCCGGGTCTTTTTCTTCCAATATTTTGGTGACTTCCGTATAAGTCATTCTCTCACATGTCTTTATAACGCTTGGTGTTATCCTGTAGCTTTTGACTTCGGCTCTTGCATCGAAGTCGATGATTACGCTCATGGCAAGTCGCAAAGTTCTGGGGTTTAAGCTGCAGATGCCGTTTGAAAGCTTTGGAGGCAGCATGGGGATCACCCTGTCCACAAGGTAAACGCTGCATCCCCTTTTCATCGCTTCTATATCCAGAGGGCTTTTTTCCCTTACGTAATGGCTCACATCGGCGATGTGCACCCCCAGCCTGTATCCACCTTCAATCCTTTCCACCGATACGGCGTCATCCAGGTCTTTAGCATCTTCTCCGTCGATGGTAACGATTTTTTTATCTCTGAAATCCTCTCTGCCCACCAGGTCGGAATCCATCACCTCATCGGGGATTTCCTGAAGCTGCTTCAGCACCCTGTTCGGAAATTCCAGAGGAAGGTCGTATTTTTTAATGATGGACAGTATGTCGATCCCCGGTTCATCCTTGAAACCCAGCACCTCTATAACTTCTCCCTCAGGGTTGCGCCGTTTTTCCGGCCATCTGGTTATTTTAACAACCACCTTCTGCCCGGATCTGGCCCCCATTGTCCGGTCCCCGGGTATAAAGATGTCGTAGAAAAATCTCTTATCATCAGGGGTCACAAACGCAAAATGCTTTTCTTTTTCAATGGTCCCCACGACCTTTTTGCCGGCTCTTTTCAGAATCCGTATAACCTCGCCCTCCGCCTTGGCGCCGCCACGGGCCCGCACTTTGGGCCGTACCAGAACTGTATCCCCGTGCAGGGCGCCGTTTAAGTCCTCCTGGCTTATATATATGTCTTCAAGTTCCTCATTTTCCGGGATCAAAAAGGCATAACCTCTGGGGTGGCCTTCCAGGCGCCCCACCACCAGGTTCATCTTTTCGGGAATACCGTACCGCCCCCGCCGCGTCCTTACCACAAGTCCTTCTTTTTCCATGTAATTCAGCGCCTTTAGGAGCAAGTCCAGTTCTCCGGGCTGGATATTTAACGCCTGTGCCAGTTCCCACTCCGTCATTGGCTTGTAGGCTTTTTCTTTCATAAAATTAAGAAGTTGTTCTTTTAAAGGCATGACAGGCCTCCTGATTCAATCGTTATTCAAAAATTATCTCAGATTAAAAACATTACTTCTATTGTACCCTCAAACTGCATAAATTACAATTTATTATTTCATTGACTCATCGAAACACAATCTGGTATCATAAGACTTAAACATCGAATTGTCCCGGAGGAAGATTCATGACTGCCCACGAAAAAAAACAGCTAATCTTCGGCGTAAAAAGGGCTGTGCCCATTGTCATGGGATATATACCGGTAGGTTTCGCCCTGGGAGTGCTCGCAGCCGATGCCGGTCTTACCCCCCTTCAAATCGGTATGATGTCTCTACTGGTATATGCGGGTTCCGCCCAATTCATAGCGGTCAGCATGCTGTCGACGGGAATGGGCCCTTTGCCCATAATAGCGACCACCTTTCTGGTGAACCTGCGCCACATCCTTTTTAGCGCGTCCTTGAGCCCCTATTTTAAGGAGATAAGCCGGAGACTTATTCCTTTCATTTCTTTTTACATTACCGACGAGAGCTTCGCGGTAAGCATCACCGACGTAAAGGAAGGAAACCTATCCCACGCTTATTTCCTGGGCCTTTATATAACTTCTTATTTGAGCTGGGTAGTAAGCACTGTTCTGGGGGCGGCCTTCGGCGCATTGATACCGGATACAAAAGCACTGGGCTTTGATTTTGCGCTGCCGGGCATGTTCATGGCACTACTGTGCATGCAGATTAAAGATTATAAGAATAAAGTTGTGGCCGCGGTAGCAGGGGGGTTGTCTATATTTTTCATATACACCGTCCCCGGAAACTGGAATGTTATTCTGGCTACGGTCATCGCAGCAGCAATAGGGGTGTTAATAGAAAAATGAGTATTGATGTAAACTACTTATACCTCATTATAGGGATGGGAATCGTAACATACCTTCCCCGCATGATTCCGGCTGCGGTTTTATCAAAAAGGAAAATCCCGGAACTCTTAATTAAATTCCTGAGCTATATACCTGCCGCGGTGCTGTCTGCTCTCTTTTTCCCCAGCGTATTGATGGTAGATAATAAAATAAGCATCAGCACGTCAAACACATTGCTGTTGACATCTTTGTTAACTTTCCCCCTGGCCTATAAGACGAGAAATATGTTTTTAACGGTAATTGCGGGCATGGTGATTATAGTCTTATTGAACAGGCTGGTTTAGTTTAATTTTCTCCCGGCTTATATCAAAAACCAAATGCCGGCCGCCGCTAAAACTCCCATAATCCCCCCAAAGTAGAAGGGGGCCGAGGCTCCGAAAAGGTTCCACAGCGTTCCGGCCAGGATGGACGCCGGGAGTAAGCCTATGCCCACCAGCGTGGCATGAAGCCCTATCAGCGTGCCTTTCAGCTCTTCGGGGGCGACGTCCGTTATAAAAGCTTTCTCCACCCCTTCAGTAAAAGCTATGTAAAAGCCGTAAATACCAAAAAGCGCCCAGATGGCAGCCGGCGTCTTAGCCAGTGCGAAACCAAAATACACCAGACCGTATACCATATAGCCCGCCACTATCATTATTTTTCTTCCTATCCTGTCCGATAAAAGCCCGGCCGGATAGGAGAACACGTCGTACACCACATTGTAGAGGAGATAAAGAAGGAGCACATTTTTGGCGTCAAACCCCACGTTCTGGGCCCTGAGAAGCAGGAACTGATTCGATGAATTGCCCAGGGTAAAGATGAACATGAGGATTAAAAATGCCTTCAGCCGGGCATCAAGAGCCTTCCAGTTCAGCGAGAGCTTTTTGGTTGTGTTCTTCACTTCGCCTGCTTTTTCCTTTATGAAAAACAGGATCAGGACGCCAAGAACCGCCGGAATGAGGGAATACAGGAAAACGGCATAATAATTCCCGGGATTTTTGGTCATGAAATAATAGGCCAGCACCACCCCTATAGCGGCGCCCAGGGTATCCATGGCCCTGTGAAGCCCGAAGGCCCTTCCGCGGCCGCCCGCATCGGCCGACTCGGCTATAAGGGCATCCCTGGGAGCCGTCCTTATCCCCTTGCCAAATCTATCCGCCACCCTTCCGAGCAGAACGAAATGCCAGGATGTGGCAAGATAAAGCAGCAGCTTGCCCAGAGTGGAAAATCCGTATCCGGCAATAGTAAAAGGTTTTCTCTTATTCATTTTGTCGGAAAAATATCCGGAAAACACTTTCAGGAGGCTGGCAAGACTTTCGGCTATTCCCTCAATGGTGCCAACAATAAGGGGAGTGGCCCCCAGCTTTGTAGTCAGGAATATGGGCAATAGAGGATAAACCATCTCGGTGCTTATATCAGTAAGGAGGCTTGTAAGCCCCAGCAATATAATGTTAAACATATCACATCGTCCCTTCTTTTTTATATATGGTCTGGGCAAATTCAAAAAACATCTCCCGGCATATTGCAAGCATTTCTTCGGCTTTTTGCCTCATCGACGCCTCAAAAAAATCCCTTTCTTTTATTTTTTCATACCATCTCGAAAGCTTTTCAAGTTCCTCATCGTTTTCCTCCAGTTCCGCAAAGGTGAAATTTTGCCTCTCCGTCTCTTTTTTTATTTCGTCAAAAAAGTCCTCGCACTTATCCATCAATTCCCTGTATTCCAGGTCCCTCTGTTCGTTAAATTTTGAAATGAGGGCTTTTTCACCTTCTCCGGAAAGATTGATCACTTCGAATAATAACGCCTCTCCCCCCGATGTCTTGATTTCCTCCACCAGGCCGGTAAATTCTTCCGCCAGATGGTTTATTTTTGGATATATGGCCACCGATTGCTGCAGGTAAAGTGCACCCATGTCTTTTATTTTGCGCCATGCCCTGACGCGTAAAGTGGAAGGCTCTGCCGGCACTTTATAAATTAAAATCATCCAGGATAAACGTTCTTTCACGAGCTCACCCCTATGCAACATTTGTTTATATTTTAAATTGTAACATATGTTACACCACAATGCAATTATCAGTTTTTAATTTTCACTCTGATGCTTTATTAAGATTTCTCTATAACAAAAACAAGAGTAAGAAATTATTGCAGCATGATCAAAACAAAAAAGCAAGGATTCCAGGACGAATCCCTGCTTTTTTATGCGTACCCCGCTTATCTCATAAACAGCGGCGCGAATACCAGTGAGACAATGGTCATTAATTTTATCAGGATGTTGAGGGACGGCCCGGATGTATCTTTAAAGGGGTCGCCCACGGTATCTCCCACCACCGCCGCGGCATGGGTGGGTGTGCCCTTCCCGCCGTAGTTGCCCGATTCAATGTATTTTTTGGCATTGTCCCATGCTCCGCCGGAGTTGGCCATCTGAATGGCTATCATTACGCCCGTTACAAGAGCGCCGGCCAGCAGTCCTCCGAGGGCTTCTTTGCCGAAGATGAGCCCCACGGCCAGAGGGGCAACGACGGCCAGGAGTCCCGGGATTATCATTTCCTTCAATGCAGCCGAGGTGCTGATGTCAACGCATCTGGCATAGTTGGGCTTTGCTTTGCCTTCCATCAGCCCGGGTATTTCCTTGAACTGCCTTCTCACTTCTTCTATCATATGAAATGCGGCTTTGCCGACGGCTTCCATGGTCATGGCCGAGAATAGATATGGCAGCATGCCGCCAATTAAGAGGCCCATGATGACATCCGCCCTGAGAAGGTTAATCCCTTCCTTTAGCCCTGCGGCAGTGGTGTAGGCTGAAAACAGAGCCAGCGCCGTCAGGGCAGCGGACCCTATGGCAAACCCCTTGCCGATAGCGGCGGTGGTGTTGCCCACGGAGTCGAGCTTATCGGTTATCTTCCTGACATCGGGCGGCAGTTCCGACATCTCGGCAATTCCGCCGGCGTTGTCGGCTATGGGGCCGTAGGCGTCTACGGCAACGGTCATGCCTGTGGTGGAAAGCATTCCTATGGCCGCCAGGGCAATACCGTAAAGACCTGCGAATTTATAAGCTATTATTATGGCAAAAGCTATGAACAGCACCGGTAGGGCTGTGCTCTTCATACCCACCGCAAGACCCGATATGATGTTGGTGGCAGGCCCCGTCTGGGAAGACATGGCTATGCCCTGTACCGGGGCGTTGTCGGCTGATGTGTAGTATTCTGTTATCATTCCTATAATTATTCCCACAATGATTCCCGAAGTGGTGGCGTAAAATACTCCCAGTTCGCCTAATAGCATCCTGCTTAAAAAGAACGACGCTATTATGACCAATATCCCGCTGGCAAATGTGCCGTTAGACAGGGCCTTCTGTGGGTTGGCCCCTTCGCCGGTCCTGACGAAAAGGGTACCTATGATGGAACTCAAGATTCCCGCCGCGGCTATTATCATCGGAAAGATTATCCCTTTTATGCCGTAAGTCTGCCCGGTGGCGGTGCTCACCGCCACGGCGCCTATGGCCATGCCGGATACAATGGAACCAACATAGGACTCAAAGAGATCCGCACCCATTCCGGCAACGTCGCCCACATTATCTCCCACGTTGTCGGCGATAACCGCGGGGTTTCTCGGGTCGTCCTCGGGTATGCCCGCCTCGACCTTTCCCACAAGGTCCGCCCCCACGTCTGCGGCCTTGGTGTATATGCCGCCACCCACCCTGGCGAAGAGTGCTATGGAGCTGGCTCCAAGGGCGAACCCGTTTATCACGTCAAAGCTTTTTACGTCGGCGGGATCGCCGAACACAAAGTAGAGTATGCCGAGCCCCAAAAGGCCCAGGCCCACCACGGACATCCCCATGACCGCCCCGCCGGAAAAGGCTATGGAGAGGGCCTTATTCTGCCCTTCCCTGGCCGCGTTGGCGGTGCGTACATTCGCCCTGGTGGCCACGTTCATGCCTATAAATCCGGCCAGAACCGAAGCTACGGTACCCGTTATGTAGCTCACGGCCGTCTGCCAGTTGATGAATATGCTTATCACGGCAAACATCACTATTACGAACATGGCAAGCGCCCTGTATTCCCTAAAAAGAAAAGCCATAGCTCCTTCATGTATGGCATCGGAAATTTCTTTCATCCGGTCGGTTCCCACAGGGCTTTTAACCACACGCATGGCAAGCATGCATGCAAAAGCTAAAGCTGCGATTCCCATGATTGGTGCAATAACTATTAAGTTTTCCATTTAAATGTCCCTCCAAAAATTTTACGTAAATACATGGTTAGCGCAAGAAAACCATCATCACGATGGACATAGCCAGAAAAGCCACGGCAAGGATTTCCGTAAACCGTGCCAGCTTATCGTCGATACCCTTCTTTTTGCCAAAGAAGGTTTCGGCACCGCCGGCGATGCTCCCCGAAAGGCCGGCACTTTTACCGGACTGGAGCAAAACCGTCGCAATGAGGCCCAGACATATTAATAAATACACAATAATCAGGAAAATCTCCATCAGAACACCTCCCGTATAAATTCAACGAATGTATTTTATCACAAAGCCCTTAAAAACTCAACATTTGCAGGAAAATAAATGCGGTATATATTCTTGAAATTGTATACAATAAATCACAAATAGCCACATTTTAGCAGCTATAATTTAATTTAAATACATCATTATTATGGAATTATCTTCAATTAATACCGCATATTCTCCGATATATGCCTGTATATCGCATTTATATCCACCTACACGGCAACTTTTCCCGTTAAATATGAAAGCTTTACTGCCGCTGAAGCATTGACTATATATTTTTCAAACACTTTTGATAAAATTCATAGGTGACCGGAATTTCTCCGGTCACCATGAGTTTGCCCTCTTGTGCTTTTTATCCCCATTTCGTTTGGATATTTTACCGCTTTATATTATAGAAAGCCCCAAGTCCCAGATACTGTGCCGCCATATCCAGCTCTCCCTCTATTCTGAGCAGCTGGTTGTACTTGGCCACCCTGTCGGTGCGGGAAGGCGCCCCCGTCTTTATCTGCCCGGCGTTGACGCCCACGACAAGGTCGGCGATTGTAGTGTCCTCGGTTTCTCCTGAACGATGGGACACCACCGCGGTATATCCAGCTCTTTCGGCCATCTGGATGGCGTCGAGGGTTTCGGTGAGTGTTCCTATCTGATTCAGCTTTATCAGTATGGAGTTGGCAACGCCCATCTCAATACCCCTTGAGAGGCGCTCTGTGTTGGTCACGAAGAGGTCGTCGCCCACCAGCTGTACCTTTTTGCCGAGGCTTTGGGTCAGCAGCTTCCACCCCTCCCAGTCTTCCTCGGCCATGCCGTCTTCAATGGATATGATGGGGTATTTCTCGATAAGGTGGGAATAGTAATCCACCATACCGGCGGAATCGTACTCCAGGCCTTCTCCCTTTAACTGGTATTTTCCGTCGCTGTAAAGTTCCGAAGATGCTATGTCGAGGGCCACATATATGTCTTTGCCGGGGGTGTAGCCGGCCTTTTCAATGGCTTCCACAATGAATTTTATGGCTTCTTCATTGGAAGAAAGGTTCGGCGCAAAGCCGCCCTCATCGCCGACGGTGGTGCTGAGGCCTTTTTCGGCCAGGACCTTTTTCAGGGCGTGAAAGGTTTCTGCGCCCATTCTGAGGGCATGGGCAAAATTCTCCGCTCCCACCGGCATTATCATGAACTCCTGAATGTCCACATTGTTATCCGCGTGTTTGCCGCCGTTTAAAATGTTCATCATCGGGATGGGAAGCACCTTGGCGTTGGCGCCACCGATATAGCGGTACAGGCTCAACCCCAGGAAGTTGGCGGCCGCCCTGGCGCAGGCCAGTGAGACTCCGAGGATGGCGTTGGCCCCGAGCTTGCCTTTATTGGAGGTGCCATCCAGGTCAATCAGCAATTTATCTATGCCAACCTGATCAAGGGCGTCCTTCCCCTGCAGTTCAGGCGCAATGACATTATTCACATTTTCCACGGCCTTGAGTACACCCTTGCCGCCGAACCTCTTCATGTCTTTATCCCTTAGCTCCACCGCCTCGAACTGGCCGGTGGAGGCTCCAGACGGAACCGCGGCACGTCCCACAGTCCCATCTTCGAGCACCACTTCCACTTCCACCGTGGGATTTCCGCGGGAATCGAGTATTTCTCTGGCAAACACATCAAGTATTGTAGACATTTTTACCACCTTTCCTTTATCCATATTATTGAATTATTTTATTATCCTTCTATCAGCGACTCTCCCGTCATTTCTTTGGGCTTTTCTATATTTAAAAGTTCCAGCATGGTAGGAGCCACATCGGCCAGCTTTCCGGAGCGCAGGCGGCAGCTTTTGTCGCCCACCAGGATAAACGGCACCGGGTTGCAGGTATGAGCCGTGTGAGGTTCACCGCTCCCGTAGTCTACCATCTGCTCGGCATTGCCGTGGTCCGCCGTTATTAATACTTTACCGCCTCTTTCCCTGACCGCTTCTACCACAAGGCCAATACACTTGTCAACGGCTTCGATGGCCTCCTTCGCTGCCTCAAACACGCCGGTATGCCCCACCATGTCGGGATTTGCGTAATTCAGTATTATGACATCATATACGTCTTCCTTTATCTTCTCTATGACCTTATCAGTCACCTCATAGGCGCTCATCTCGGGTTTCTGGTCGTAGGTGGCCACTTTGGGCGAGGGTATCAGTATCCGATCCTCGCCGGGATACGACTTTTCAACCCCACCGTTGAAGAAAAAGGTGACGTGGGCGTATTTTTCGGTTTCTGCAATCCTCAGCTGCTTTAACCCTTCCCGGGAAATCACTTCCGCAAATATGTTTTCCAGCGACTGAGGTTTATAGGCAACTTCCGCATTCTGTATTTTCACATCGTACTGGGTCATGCACACGTAATGTACCGGTAAAAATCCCCTTTTTCTTTTAAATCCGTCAAAATTCTCGTTACAAAAGGCATAGGTAAGCTGTCTTGCCCTGTCGGGGCGGAAGTTAAAGAAAATAATGGAGTCGCCCTCTTCAACGGTCGCCTTCGGGTTGCCGCTTTCATCAACGATAACGGTAGGCGTGACAAACTCGTCAGTCTCCTCCCTGGCATAGCTCTTCTCCACGGCTTCCATGGCGCTTTTTGCCGTTAGACCCTCCCCGAAGACTATGGCGTTGTAAGCCTTCTCCGTCCTGTCCCAGCGCCTGTCCCTGTCCATGGCATAATAACGCCCGGATACGGTAGCAATCTTGCCCACGCCCAGCTCATCCATAACCTTCTCGATCTGCTTTATATATACCTCGGCATTGGCCGGAGGCACATCCCTACCGTCCAGGAAAGCATGGAGAAAAACCTTTTTCAACCCTCTCTCCCCCGCCAGCCTGAGGAGGGCTGTCACGTGGTCAATGTGACTGTGGACTCCGCCGTCGGACAAAAGCCCCATCAGGTGCAGGGCCCTGTTTTCCTTCAGCGCATGGTCAACAGCCCCGATGAGGACCTGATTCCTGTAAAAATCCCCATTTTTTATATCCTCGCTGATTCGCGTATACTCCTGGTATACCACCCTGCCGGCCCCGAGGTTCAAATGCCCAACTTCCGAATTGCCCATTTGACCTTCCGGCAGGCCCACGGCAAGGCCGCTGGCCTCAAGAGTGGTACTGGGATAATGGTGCAGTAGCCGGTCAAAATTAGGGGTACGGGCTTTCATTATGGCATTGCCTTCGGACCGCGAATTTAATCCCCACCCGTCCAGTATCATCAACATCAAAGGTTTTTTCGGCACTTTCTTCAACTCCTAATCCTGATTAAAGGCTGCAATTTCATAGAAGCTATCGGGTTTAAGGCTGGCGCCCCCCACCAGAGCCCCGTCTATGTCGGGCTGGCTCATAAGGTCCTTTATATTGTCGGGCTTGACGCTGCCCCCATAGAGGATCCTGACTTTTTCCGAAACACCTTTGTCAAAAAGCTCCGATATTTTTCTCCTGATGGCGGCAATAACCTCCTGGGCATCGGTACTGGAAGCGGTGCGACCGGTACCGATGGCCCAAATGGGCTCGTAAGCAAAGACGACCTTCTCCGTTTCTTCAGAAGCCAGACCCTCCAGCGCCTTTTGCACCTGGGACAGTACCAGGGACATGGTGATGCCCTGTTCCCTCTGCTCAAGGGTTTCCCCCACACAGACGATGGGTGTTAAACCGTATTTCAGCGCCGCCTTTATTTTTTTATTCACCGTCTCATCGGTTTCCGCAAAATACTGCCGCCGCTCCGAGTGACCTATTATGACATAATCGCATGGGATTTCCGCAAGCATGGCCGGTGATACCTCCCCGGTAAAGGCGCCTTTTTCCTCCCAGTGCATATTCTGGCCTCCGAGCTTCACTTTCGTACCCTTTATTCTTTCGGCCGCCGCCCAGAGGCTCGTAAAAGGCGGGCATATGACCACTTCCGCCTCCGGCTCTTTCACCTTTGGCAAAAACGAATCCAGGAAATCCATGGTTTCTTTTACGGTACTGTGCATCTTCCAATTGCCTGCTATAAGCGGCTTTCTCATTCCAAACACCTCCCGAAACAGAGTATTCCCGGCGAAAAACCAAACCGGCGAAGTTTGCCCGTACACACTACCTGTCATTCAGCACAGCCACTCCCGGCAGTTCTTTACCCTCCAGGAATTCCAGCGACGCCCCTCCGCCGGTGGAAACGTGAGTCATGGCATCTGCGAAGCCCAGCTGTTCCACCGCCGCGGCTGAATCCCCGCCGCCTATTATGGTTATGGCTTTGGATTCGGCCATGGCCCGCGCAACGGCCAGGGTTCCTTCCGCAAAGGCCCTTATTTCAAATACTCCCATAGGTCCGTTCCACACCACGGTCCCGGCACCTTTAATAACCCGGGCGAATTTTTCCCTGGTCCGTTCGCCGATATCCACACCCATCATGTCCGCCGGAATCTCGCTCACGGGGACGGTCTTATAAGGCTGCCCTTCTTTGAGTTCGGGCGTCACCACCACGTCTTCGGGCAGGAGGAGATTTACCCCCCTTTCCTTTGCCTGCTTTATAAGTGACGCGGCCAGTTCAACCTTATCTTCCTCCAGCAGAGACTTTCCGATTTCGTACCCCATGCTCTTCAAAAACGTATAGGCCATCCCCCCGCCTATGAGCAGCGAATCGACTTTACCCAGCAGGTTCTGGATAACGCCTATCTTATCCCCCACTTTTGCCCCGCCCAGTATGGCCACAAATGGCCTGTCCGGGTTTTCCAGAGCCTTGCCCATGGTCTCAATCTCTTTCTTCATCAGGAAACCTGCCCCGGAGGGTAAAAATTCCGCCACCCCGGCCGTGGAAGCGTGAGCCCTGTGGGCGGTGCCAAAGGCGTCGTTTATGTATATGTCTGCAAGGCCGGCAAGTTTTTTAGCAAATTCTCTGTCATTTTTCTCTTCTTCGGCGTAAAACCTTACATTTTCCAGCAGCAGCACATCTTTAGGCTTCATGGCCGCCACGGCTTTTTCGGCGGGCTCTCCTATACAGTCTTCAGCCATCGCCACATCTTGGCCCAGAATCTGCGAAAGCCTTTTCGCCACAGGTGCCAGGCTGTATTTCTTGTTCACTTTGCCCTTGGGCCTTCCCAGGTGGGAAACCAGTATGACCTTTGCGTTGTGGTCAATAAGGTATTTTATAGTGGGAATCGCCGCCCTTATGCGGGTATCGTCGGTAATCCTGCCCTCTTCATCCATCGGAACATTAAAATCAACCCTCACAAGAACCCTCTTGCCTTCCACGTTGAAATCTTCCAGGGTTTTTTTGTTCAATTCACTCGCCTCCTTCTAATTCCAGCAGCCTCCTGGCCGCTCCTTCGTCGGTAATCAAAACCGTAGGTAGATGGTATTTTAAAAAGGCTTGAATGGCGGGCGCCTTGCTGGCGCCGCCCGCTATGGCGATAACAACCCTGATGTTCTTAAGGTCTTTTATTGAAAGCCCCACACTGGTTGTGGTATAGACTATTTCTCCGTTTTTGTTAAAATAAAAACCAAATGCCTCGGCAACGGCGCCGGTTTTTTTAATCGCCACGATTTCCTCCTCGGGAAGACCCCGCCGCCGGGCCATCTCCTCGGCGCCGCCTATACCGTGGAGAAGGATGTCGGCCCGGCGTATGATGTCAATAACTTCTCTTATGCCGGGCTCCCGCACTATTGACTCCATGGCTTTATCTCCAAGGTTGTCGGGCACGTACAGGAGCCTGTACTGGGCGCCGAGCTTTGCCGCCAGTTCCGCGGCTATGGTGTTTGACTGGATTTCAACCCTTTCCCCAAGTCCTCCCCTGCCGGGCACCACAATCACGTCTTCAAACCCGCTTACAGGACTTAAGTTCCTGGGGACCTGCGCCATGGTGGTGCCGCCGGTTACGGCCACCACATCACCGTTTTTTAGAGAAGCTTTCAAGAAAGCCGCCGCTTCTTTTCCGAGTTGTTTTTTTATCGTCTCATCCTCATCCGAATTACCCGGAACGATTATCACATTACCGCAGTGAAACCTCTGTTTTATATTCTCTTCCACAGTCTTTAAGCCTTTTAAATAGAAAAAAAAGCCCTCCAGCCCGGAAATCAAATTCTCCCCTGTGCTCGATACTTTCATACCTTTCGCGTCTACTTCAATAAGGCCGAGTTCCTCCAGCCGCTTTACTTCGGTTCTCAGGGACCTTTCGGACCACGAAAGGATGGCGGACAGCGCCCGCCTGCCGATAGGCTGGTTGAAATAGATGTTTCTCAAAATGGTGTATCTATCTTCAATCGCCTGAACCGTTTCCGGAGCAATTTTTTTGAGCAGTTCCACGACATCTTCCATGAAAAATCTCCTTAGCATAAAATAGCCCAATAAATGGGCTATTTTTTTATAATCCCTTTTCAGCTATGTATTTTACCAGATCCATTACTCTGTTGGAATACCCCCATTCATTGTCGTACCAGGATATTACCTTCACAAAATCGTCTTCAATCACCATGGTGGAGAGGCCGTCAACTATGGATGAGAGCTCGCATCCTTTGAAATCCATGGACACCAGCGGCTCTTCGGTATATCCCAGGATCCCCTTCATTTTTCCTTCCGCCGCCTCTCTCAATGCGTCGTTTACCTGCTCCGCCGTGGCGCTCTTTTCCAGAAGGCAGGTGAAGTCCACAATGGAAACGGTGGGAGTGGGGACTCTCAGCGCAAAGCCGTTCAATTTTCCGGCCAGCTCGGGGATAACGAGGGCGACGGCCTTCGCGGCTCCGGTAGTGGTGGGAATGATATTTAGCGCTGCAGCCCTAGCCCTTCTTAAATCCTTGTGAGGCAGATCCAGTATCCTCTGGTCGTTGGTGTAGGAGTGGACGGTGTTCATGAGCCCCTTCTTTATGCCGAAATTGTCCATCAGGACTTTGGCTACCGGTGCCAGGCAGTTGGTGGTGCAGGATGCGTTGGAAATCACGTGGTGCTTTCTGGGATCGTATTTTTCCTCATTGACGCCCATGACTATGGTGATGTCCTCTCCCTTGGCCGGGGCGCTGATTATGACCTTTTTGGCTCCGCCGGATTCAATGTGTTTTACGGCTTTATCTTTAGACGTAAAAACTCCCGAAGACTCCACCACAATATCCACACCCAGGTCTTTCCATGGTATGTTGGCCGGGTCTTTTTCGGCAAACACCTTAACCTCTTTGCCGTTTACCACCAGCGAAGAATCCTTTGCTTCCACTTGAGCGTCAAAGGTTCCGAAGACCGAGTCGTACTTTAAAAGATGCGCCAGGGTTTTGGTGTCGTAAAGATCGTTGATGGCTACAATTTCTATTTCGGGGTGTTTTTTAAATGCGGCTTTGAAGGAGTTCCTGCCAATACGGCCAAATCCGTTGATACCGACTTTAATGCTCATTTGATCTTCCTCCTTGAAATATTCTTATTGTTAATTTTTGCATATTTAATAAACTTTTATTCAGCCCTTCACCTCCCGGGACAT
The DNA here is from genome assembly GCF_049310025.1 of Thermorhabdus hydrogeniformans. Lineage (NCBI taxonomy): Bacteria > Bacillati > Bacillota > Clostridia > Thermosediminibacterales > Tepidanaerobacteraceae > Thermorhabdus > Thermorhabdus hydrogeniformans. The sequence goes on from NZ_JBJYKD010000010.1 coordinate 46,629, forward strand.
ATATAGTCCCTATAGTATAAATTATGTCCCATATGTACCAAAAAATTAGGGGCTTTATACCTCTCTAATCAAAGAAATTTTAAGTTTCAATACCGGTAAACATACCCTTTAATATATCTCTATCTTATTAGATATTTTCTACACCATTGAACAAATTCCTGCCTGCAAAAAAAATTTTTATGGTCACATTTTCTCAGTATCTTTTTCTCTTGGCCGATGAAGGAATTCCGGTCTCCTCCCTGTACTTGGCCACCGTTCTCCTGGAAATCACAATCCCTTTCTTTTTGAGATTATCAGCTATTTTCTGATCGCTTAAAGGGTTATACGGGTCCTCCCCTGCCACCATTTCTTTTATCATCTTCTTTATGCTCTCGGACGAAATGGAAGAGCCGTCAACATTGTCCAGACCGTTTTTGAAGAAAAACTTCAATTCAAACAGACCCCGGGGAGTTTGAACGTATTTACCGCTTATGGCCCTCGAAACGGTGGATTCGTGTACGCCTATTTTATCGGCTATCTGCTTGAGAGTCAACGGCTTCAAACAGGTAATACCGTAATCGAGAAAATCTCTCTGCACATCCACAATGGATTTTATCACCTTGCTCAACGTTATGCGGCGCTGCTCAATGCTCTTGATCAGCCACAGTGCGGAATCGAGCTTATGGGCCAAGAACTTTGATATCGTTGATTCTTTGTCCTCCGAATACAGCAGCGAGCGGTAATAAGGGTTTATCGAAAGCCTCGGGGCTATGGTGTCGTTCATCACAACCACATATTCGTCGCCCACTTTTTGTATTATCGCGTCGGGGACTATATACTGCGTATCATTGGTTGCTGAAAAGTTCCTCCCGGGCTTGGGGTCGAGAGTAAGGATGAGGTCTTTCAGCCGCTGCACTTCCGCCAGCGTAATGTTTAAAGCTTCGGCTATGCGCGTGTAACGGGCTTCCGCCAGGTCTTTAAGATGATTCTCGATGAGCCGCCGGATATTGGGGCTGTCAATATTTTTCTGCTCCACCTGTATCAAAAGACATTCCTTCAAATTGCGGGCACCCACTCCTGCCGGTTCGAAGGTCTGGATCAATTTTAAAACCCTTTCCACTTCCTCTTCAGGCACCCTCAAAAGCTCCGCCGCTTCCCGGGTGCTTATGGCCAGATATCCCCTTTTATCCAGATTTCCTATTAAAAACTCTCCTATTTTAAAGCCTATTTTTGATACGTTTGACAGGTGCAGTTGCATCATGAGGTGCTCCTGCAGCGAGGGGGGTGAAGAAACGAAGTTCTCAAAGCTCGTTTCCTCTTCCCTCTTTTCTCTGGGAAATCTTATAAAGTCCAGGTCGGAGCAGTCCTGGAAATATTCCTCCCAGTCGATATTGTCGGAATCTTTTTGGCGCAATTTGTCGAACGTCTCATCCGGTTTCGGCCCATCCTCGCTTACTTCCAGCAAAGGATTATTTAAGATCTCCTGTTCGATATACTCATCAAGTTCCAGCGAGGACAGTTGCAGTATGGTAATCGCCTGGCGCAGTTCCGGGGTCATGACAAGTTTTTGCGTCTGCAAAAGCGAAAGTCCGTAATTCATCTGCATCTTTTATACCCCCCAAAGCCCCTGAATAAATCTTCTATATAATATTTTATTCTATAAAACATTAATATTTCCTCTTTTTCCGAAAAATTTGCATACCTCCACTGTCGGCGGCTGACAACCACGTTTAAACTGTTATAATATACTGATTTACAATAATTATATCATAAAACCGTTTTTTGGGGAAGCTTGTCGAAAATGTTGGTCGCGTAAAGTTTTTTTAAGGCTTATCCATCTGCCAGGGGGTGTTCTGGGCATCGACAGATACTTTTTTGAAACTATTTCAGTATTTGAAGAAGCGTGGTATCGATCAAAAGCAGACCCATTTTTTTGCATAGCCTGAACCCTTTGGCGTCAGACCAGCGGCTTTGGCCCCTGTATGAGTTTGCCTTCAAAGTGTATATAGGCGTTATTGTAGTTTTAACAGAGAAGGCCGGTCAGCAGTAGAATAAATGCAACCGGCCTTCGTCCAGGCGCCATCTAACCCTACACCTTGAAGCGCTCCACCTGCTCTTCCAGCCGTTTGGCTACTTCCAGGACCTGCTGGGCATTGGTGGCTATCTCTTGGGTGGAGGCGGAAAGCTCTTCTGCAGAGGCCGATATCTCTTGCGCTGAAGCCGAAGTCTCCTGCGCCACTGAGCTTATGCTCTGGACCCGGTCCAGGACTGCGTCTTTCGCCTTCACGGTGCCGTCTACTTCACGATAGGTCGCTTCAATCATGGGCGCTATCGCTGTTACCGAATCGAGTATATTGTCAAAGGCCTTAACGGTGCGCTCTACATTCTCCAGCTGGCTGGTTACCTGCTCCGATACTTCTTCTGAGGTGGCCACCACTTCTTCGGTTTCTGAAGTTATGTTGTTCAGTAGAGCTCTTATCCTGTCCGAAGATATGCGGGATTGTTCTGCCAGTTTGCGCACTTCATCCGCCACCACCGCGAAGCCGCGGCCCGCTTCCCCGGCGCGCGCCGCTTCAATGGCAGCATTCAAGGCCAGCAAATTCGTCTGGTCCGCTATATCGTTAATAACATCCAGGATCTCTCCCACCTGGCTGACTGAACCTTTAAGCACATCGAGCCTTTCTACCACCACCTTGAAAGCCTCACGGGCACCGTTGATAGATACTATGAGACTGTCCAGCTCCTTCTTTCCGGTGTCGGCCAGTCGGGAAGTCTCTTCGCTGTTGGTTTTAACCCGACTGAGTTCGCCGTAGACTTTGTCCAGACTTGTCGTTATGTTCTTTACGAGGTCCACAATCTCCTGCAAATGACCCGCTTGATCGGAAGCTCCCGAAGCTACCTGCTGGATGGCGTTCGCCACTTCGCCGGAAGATGAGGCGATCTCTTCGGAGGTTGCGCTTAAGGTTTCGGAGTTTCCGGCCAGGGTTTTAGCGTCGTTTCTAAGATCCGCCAGCAGCGGTTTGATGTTCGCCTGCAGACGGTCAATTGCCTGGGCCAGCTTCCCTATCTCATCCTTTTTACGCAGGAATACCTCTGGAACCGGCCGCGTAAAGTCGCCATTTGCTACCTGACCTAAATGAGCCACCGCCAGGATTAAGGGTGTTGTAATTGATCTTGCAAAGACAAAAGTCAGCACCAGGGCAATTAGAATTATTATTATAGACACAACAAAAACAGACCTCCTGAGGCCTGACAGCCGTGCCAGGACCTCCGCTTTGGGAGCAGTAACGGCTAAAGACCAGCCGGTGCTCTTTATCGGAGCGTAGGCTATTAATTTGTCTTGCCCCTGGAAGGTATAGGCGGCAATACCTTCCTCGCCATTTGCCATCCTGGAAATTACCGCTGCCAAAGGAGCTAAGGCCTGGTTTGATTTGGCAAGTTCGATGATATTCTCCTGGCCTGTCACTTTCTCCGCTTCTTTATGGGCAATTGTCTTTCCCGTGCCGTCAACTGCGAAGGCATATCCCGTGCGTCCATAAGTGATTGCCTCCACCAGCTCACTGAACTTTGCCGCATCCACTATACCTATCAGCACACCGGTTATCTCATTGGTGGCGTAATGGTGTATAGGTGCGGCATAAACAAACACGACCGAATTATCTACTTTGCTGACAATAGTGCTGTATACAAACGTTTTGCCTTCCAGGGCCGCCTTGAAGTAATCCCGGTCCGCGAGATTGGCAGTGCTGCCGTCAGGATAAACTGCAATCCCTGCTTTATCAACGATTCCAAATCGTTTGAATCCCAGGCTCTCCGCCCTTTTCTGCTCATCCTCCAGGGCTTTCATCTTTTCCTCCATTGTAGCTTCACGGTCTCCCTGAATACCCCGGATGACATTTCTGGCGGCTATGCCTTCCACTACGTAAATACGGGCCTGAACGCGACTGTTCACGGTTTCGGCGGCCTGCTTGGCCACTTTAAGCATCGCATCTTTTGCTTCGCATCCCAATGCATTTCCGGCTTCGCTTTCGCTTATATAAGCCAGAATCAAACATCCGACAAGAACTATTAACCCGAACAGAGCGGTCATTCTACCGCGCAAGCTTCCCGTGTATCTTTTCATTCCGTCGGTCGCCCCGGATTCGTTAAAGATTCAATCCTTTTGGGCAACCGGTACCCCCTTTCTAATATTCGTCCTCAAATTTTATTGTCGGTAATTTTATCCGGTGAAGAATACAGTCCAGCTAAATGCTTAAACAATCTGCTTCAGCGGCTTAAATTTAATTTTTTTGAACATATGTGTATAATTCTATGTATCTGCTATCCATCCCGTTCCTTTCTGGCCTATATGTTCAATCATTTCTCTTTCTTTTGCTTCAAACAGCAGGTCAAGTCTTATTATGATAATAAGTTTATCGTCCTTCCTGGCCAGTCCATCTACAAAAGCCGCGTTTATAGTGGCCACAGCAGGAACATGCTCAATAGAATTTTCTTCTACAGTGGTCACTTCTGCAACGGAATCAACCACCAACCCTGCTTCTTGGCCGGATATGTTTGTTATTATTATCCTGGTATCTTTTGTCTTATCCGCTTTTTCAAGCCCAAAGCGTTCTTTCAGATCAATGACCGGTATTATCTTCCCCCTTAAATTTACTATGCCCTCTACAAAATTTGGCGCGCTTGGTATTTTTGTAGCAGGCGTATCTCTGATTATTTCTCGTACGTCAAATATATTCAGGCCGTAAAGCTCACCCGCCAGTTCAAATACTACCAGCTGCCTGGCCACACAATTTCCCTCCTTTTCTTTAACAAAGTCAATCGAAGCAGCATCTGCATCCGCCCTGGTCTGTCAGCCAAACCCGCTCTGCACCTCCTTTTGTGAATATATTGCTAACGGCCGCCATGAGGGCGGCCGTTAGGAATCATCAAAAATCATAAGTTTGCTTACTCCCACGGCAACCCGGCAGCCATATCCTTTAAACGGACTTAGGCCCGCGGCTTTGCGTCCTCGCCTTTCGACGAGTTTGCCCTTTTCGGTAAGGTCATTTCTTCCATCACCAATGTACTGGAAGACATTCATTCATTGATGGCGGATTTGAGACCAATTTAGAAATTTCCTCTGCTTTGATTATCAGTAACGCCAGAAAATTGGCATTCGGAGATTAATAATTCGACACATTTCACAAAAATCCCTCTTTATTTTTAGAAAATTATTATTTTACTTTTTTTTTTTTTTTTTTTTTGAATATTTATATTTATATTTATATTATGTCTTTTCTTATTGGTGAACCTTCTGCGCACCCGAAGCCGCTCTGGAAAGATATGAAATAATATTGTCAAAATTTAATTTATTTTCAATAAAGCAAGCGGGGTCATTTCGTATTAAATGCTGTTCTTTAGTCAAAGTTTTGTTACAGCCTGTGTAAATTTTTTCAGGGGCAAAAAAAATTGACCCACCCCCGGCGAAATATTCCTCTGATATTACCGCAAGGTGGTCTTGTTTCGTCTTAAAATTTTTTCTACATTCGGCAGCCGTTTTTTGCAAATTGACCCAATAAAAAAATTTGCTTCCGCTTCACGCCATTTCCAGCAAAGCCTGAAGCTGCCTGGCATTTAAAACGGCCTGAGCGTTAAAATGATTGTTCATGGCGACAAAAACGACTTCAGTCTTTTTGGAAAGTTCTCTGATCTTGGGCACCCACTGGGAAAGTTCCTCTTCGGAATAAAGATAATCGTAGCGTTCATAGGGTTTCTGGTGGTTATACCACTTTTGGGCGTTTCTCCCATGGAACCTTACATACCCTATGGAAGCGGTGGCCACCGCCACCGGAGGCAGCAGGCCTTTAATCTGAGGTTCGTCCACGCAAACAAAGGCCATGTCGTATTCCCTGAGCAGTTTCATGATTTCAAGCCTCAACCAGTCATCGGTCCTGAACTCCACAGCCACCGGCAAATCTCGCAGCCTTTCCCTCAGTTTTTTCAAATAATCCCGGTTTTTCTCGTTGTTGTGAAAGCTGTACGGAAACTGCGCGAGGACGCAAGCCAGGCGGTTTGACTCGACCAGCGGTGCAAGAGCATCCCTGAACTTCCCGACGGTTGTATCGCTCAAATCGCCATGATGGGTCATTCCTCCGAAGGCCTTTACCACAAACAGAAAGCCTTCCGGGGTTTTCCTTGCCATGTGGTAAAACATGTAGGCGCTGGGCATACTGTAATAACTGGAATTGACCTCTGTAAAGGGAAAAACCTTGCTGTAAAAGGAAAGCATATCTTTGTCCTTGATGTTCTCCGGGTAAAACTTACCCTTCCAGTCCTTATAGGCATAGCCGGCAGTGGCAATCAATATCAAGTTTTTTGCCCCCCTTTATATGAAAAAAATTCAATTACGATTTCAGCATAAAAAAGCCGACTCCGGTGGCGGGGCCGGCCTGGCACCTCACCTTCCAGCCGGATGTTCTAAGGCCGCGCCTCATAGCTCCGCAGGGCTTGAGCCGGCAGTTCCACCTCCTGGCTCAATGCCGGCCGGAGTATTTCTGCTTGCCTCCCCTGACGGGTAGCCGCAGAAGGCGGGTATTGTGGCGAGCCAAGAAGCTCTTTGAATTCGGTCCATGGTATCCTCGGCCGCCACGAACCAGCATCGATGCGTTTTCACGCTGAAATCAATTATATTATACCGATACGATGGCCACTTTTACAGTTTTTTGTGCTGTGCAATTTTAGGACAAAAAAAGCGGGCTAACCCGCTTTTTTAAATGCCATTACATTAAAATTTGCACCGAGAAATTTCAGGCAATTGAAATGCAGACCGTTTAAAGCAAAGCGCTTCTAATGGGTTTCCACATCTCTGGCGCCGTTTTTTCTCATTATGTCTGCGGCGGTATTTACCTTTTGATCATGGGCTCTTACGGCCGCCAGCATTTTTCCCTTCTTAACTTCTCCCTCATAGTACCTGCCCCGCTCTTCGGGAATTCCCCAGTCAATAAGGCCTCCCGCTATTCCGCCGGTGGCCGCTCCGGAAAGCAACCCCGCTATGGGGCCGGCCGCAATAATGGGCCCAAGCCCTGGTACCGCCAGTGCTCCAGCCCCCAGCGCCAGGCCAGCCAGGCCTCCCAGAACCCCGCCGGTGGTGGTGCCGTCGGCCACGGTCCCCATCCCAAGAACATCGCCGCCTTCATCGCCATTGCCGTTATTACCGTCTCCCCGGCCTCCTTTTGCCACGATGGATATTTCATTGATGTCAAAGCCCGAATTGCGCATCTCCGATACGGCTTTCTCGGCCTGTTCCCTGCTGTCGAACACTCCGATTACTGTTTTGGCCATTTTTGTTATTCCTCCTCCAGATAAATTTTATCAATGTTATTTTATCCTCTTTTCCGCAGGCTATTCCGCGTATTGAAGGTTTAAAAAAAGGAGATATTAAAAAAAGAAATACTGAAGTGGAGGAGGAAAAAAAGTGGCCGACAAGAACGATATAACCCAGAAGAGCAAAGCCGACAAAACAATGAGCGAAATTAGCGAAAGGCTTGGAACCGAAACGGTAAACCAGATCCAGGAAATTGTGAATCAGCAGCGGGGGCAAAACAACATTCAATACCAGAATGCTCAGCACCAGCAATTTGCAAAAGAAGTGGAAAGCCTGGTTAACTCCGCCCGTGAACAGCAGATGGCCTCGGAGCAGCAGATCCAGAGCACTCTCAACCAGGCTTCCACCAGCCTGATGGACGCCCGGCGCCTGGAAAATCTGTACAGCAGCGCTCAACAGCTGCAGCAGGCGGCCCAGCTCGGAATTTCCAACCTGCAGATGAATGCGAAACAGTACAGGCAAACCATAGAGCAGATGGAAAAACAGTGTCACGAGCAGCAGGTGGCCATGGACATGCAGGTGGTGCAATCCATGCAGCAGGCCATTTCCGCCATGGCCCAGGCTCAAAGCGCTCTCCTGCAGAGCCAGGCCATCAACAAGATGTTCGATTCCATAACAAAGTGCCAGGACAGCCTTATACAGATAGAGCAGATGAGCAAAACCCCAACAACCACCATGTGAAAAGTAAAGGGTATGGCCGCTTTCAAGCGGCCATACCGCGGGCTTGCCGGAACATTCAATCGTCCCAGTGGGGTTTTATCAGCTTAACTATCATCTCAAACAATACGGTGATTTTTATCCTTCTGGGGCTTATCACATCCACGTTTATATGCTCCACTTTGAAAAACACCAGCGCCTCCAGGCCCGGGTCTGCACCATACAGATGGACAAACTCCAGAAACGGGAACCCGGCCTCAAAAAAGTGGACAGGTTGCGAAGGCAGGGCGGCCACATACAAAATTTTTGCCGTCACTTCTCCGCCGACAATCACCTTATCCCACAGAACTTTGACCTCATCTATGGAAAACCTGGCTGAAGCTTCAATTCCCCTGGCCGCATCGGGCTTTCCGGGAGGAATCTCCACCGTATCCTGGATGATGGCCTGAATTTTGCCAACCCACAGTTTGCCCCGCTGCAAGTCCCTCCTGGCTTCCATAACGTAAATATAGCCGTAAACCGTACCTATGACGATTTCTCCAAGACCTCTCTGGTTCAACTCCCCGGCGGCGACGCATATAACACCGTTGGGGATGGTATGATTCCATTCCAGGGCCAGGGTCTTACCGCGCCTGCCAAAAATTTGGACAGAACTTATGCCTACTATCACCAGCTCGTTTTGCCCGTCACCGTCTATATCAAACACCGCAGTATCCCGCGGGTCCTGACCTAAATCGTGGCTTTCCCACATGACATCGTATGCGCCTCCCCTGTGGCAGAGGACCTGCACCCTGCGGTCTTTGCAGTCAAAGATCACTTCGGTCCTGCCGTCCCCATCAAGGTCCGCCGCCGTTAGAAAGGCCCTGCCGCCCCCTGTGACGCCACCACCCCATTTTTCCATCCTTTTGCCGCCCATAAAACTCATTATGTGAATCGCACCGCCTCCGTATCCGGCTTCCCTCACCACCACTTCCAGATGACCATCCCCGTCGGTATCGCCTGTGGCTACACAGAATACCGGATTTCTGAACAATTCCGATTTTACAAAAACCAATTTTCCATCAAAGCGTAAGATGTAAATTCTTGCCCTGCCTTTTACCGCCGCAACTATTTCCGGTCTTCCGTCGCCGTCAATATCCCCAACCGCCAGGGAAATAACTCCGCCTTCCACCGATGTGGATTCGGCTATCCTGATGAGTTCCTTCCCCCTCATCTTGTATATGAATATGCCCCTGTCGCTGCCTATTATTATCTCGTCTTTACCGTCCCGATCTATATCGCAAACCTTTATACAGCGCGTGTCTTCACTCCCCAGTGAAACCCGGGCCATTTCATGGTAGGCTTTCCCAGAAAATCTAAAAACATAAAGATTAGAATTACCCGAAACGGCGGAGGACGTGCCTGCCACAATATTTACTGAGCCGTCGCCGTTTACGTCCCCGAGAGCAACCCTTGTTTCCTGGCCGAGGTCTTTACTTGCCCATTGCAGTTGATAAGTCTGCCTCATTTGCCCCCCTCCTCGAAAATCCTCTTCTTTGTCTTTATATATATTATTCAGGAGCAGAGGCGAAGGACAGTATCAACAGCTTAATTTTAGTGCAGAAGCGCATAGCCGGCGGTTCGTGACGGCCAAAGGCGCAGTAGAAAAAGCGACTTCGCTAAAAATAAACTTTATACAGCCTCCCTTTTCCCTTCGATAAAGAAAACGTTATATGCCGCTCTTACCGCCTCGTAAGAAAACTCTCGCGGTACAGCCACAAAAAATTGATTTTGCAGATTCCCGGAAGCCTCCGCGGGAATTTTTATAGAAGAGAGCATAGATTTAATTCGCCGGGCTATGGCACCGGCGTTAACAACGGTACCGTTTTCATTAAAAACTACGGTTAACCTGGACAGATTTTCTTTGAGTTCGATGTCCGCTTTTAGCATACCGGCAAGATCTACGGCCAACGTTTTTTTGTCTTCAAGCATTAACAGCCCCGCCGCCCTGTCATCGCCTTGAAGAGCGACGGGCTGACCCAGGCCTTCAATCCTTTTGGTCTCTTCCGCGGAAAATCCCTCATCCCTGCGGAAAAGCGCCAGCGCCAGGCCTTCCTGCAGGGCTATACCCGATACAGGCAAACTGCTTTCGCCGTCACACAACAGGGTCCCTTCCCCGCTTTCGAAAGTGGATTTTATCCTGACGGGTATGTTAAAATCCATTGCGGCTTTAACCGCCCTGGGATGGATTACCTTCGCCCCGTTTTCCGAAAGGGCCAGCATTTCTTTAAAGGAAATTTGCGAGATGTAAGGAGCTTCCGGCACAATGCACGGGTCGGCAACCGCCACTCCAGGCACGTCGGTGTATATTTCCACCAGGTCGGCTTTTAAATACCCTCCCAGCACTACAGCCGTGGTATCGCTTCCGCCGCGGCCCAGAGTGGTTATCTCCCCCTTTTCAGTCTGACCCTGGAAACCAGCCACAACCACCACTTTGCCTTCCTTAAGTTTCCCCATTATGGGTGCCGGGTCCACCCTTATGACATCGGCATTGCCGAAATCGCCGCTGGTAAAAATCCCCGCCTGGAAACCCGTCATGGCCTCGGCCGGAATCCCTTTTGATTCTATGTAAGAGGCCATGACCGCGGCGGATATGATTTCTCCGCATGCCATAATAAGGTCTTTTTTACGCGGGCAAACACTTCCTCCATGAAGTTTTAAAAGCTCTATCAATGTGTCTGTGGCATAGGGATCCCCCTTTCGGCCCATGGCCGAGACCACAACCACCACATCATTGCCCGCTCTTTTTGCCGAAAGGATGTAATTCAGGGCCGCTTTCCTGCCGGCGGCGGTTTTTAACGATGTTCCCCCGAATTTTTGAACTATGAGCCCCATAGCTTTCCCTCCCCTGAAGACATTTAGCGTTAACAAGAATACATCGCCCGGTCTATGTCCTTGTACCGTGAACATATGTAGTCATTTAGAGAACATTTAGCATATTATATTCGGCGTAAATTTAAAAAATCCTTCTTTTGCAAAAATTTTACTCTTCCGAATATTTCTTTTGCCTTGTCCGGTGTCTTTCGGTGCCAGCAGTCTTTCGAGGAAGAAAGGCAAGGGAGCAACGATTTCTGGCATGACTTCCGGCTCCCGGTATGCCACCGGCAGCCGGAATTTAAAGTTTTCACTGCCGGAGCGCATAAAAAAAGGCACAGCAAATGCTGTACCTTTAAAAGTCTATTACCATGCATAGAGAGCCAAAGCACACACTTTAAAGCCTCCATAAGAATGTTTTTTTCAGCACGGCGCAGGAACCGTCACCGTGACAGATTCTCGAGGGTGTCAAAGAAACCGGGATAAGATATGTTCACACAGCCGGCGTCTTCGATGCAGGTTTCTCCTTCGGCCCCGGCCCCGGCCACAGCCAGCGCCATGGCCACCCGGTGGTCGCCGAAGCTCCTGACGCGGTTACCTCTCAGCCTGCAGGGGCCAAATATTTCCATGCCGTCCCGGGTTTCTTTTATGCGGGCGCCGAGTCTCGAGAGGCCCTCCACCATGGCCGCTATCCTGTTGCTCTCTTTTACTCTCAACTCTTGCGCGTCCTTTATAACCGTTACGCCTTCGGCAAAGGCCGCTGCCACGGCCAGGACCGGGATTTCGTCGATAAGCCTGGGAATGATTTCGCCCTCCACGGTTATGCCGGAGAGCCCGCCGCTTTTCACATGTATGTCAGCCACCGGTTCCCCGTTTCTTTCGAACATGCCCGTGACCTGAATATCGGCTCCCATCCGCCGCAGAGCTTCGATTATGCCGCTGCGGGTGGGATTTATCCCCACGTTTTTAATGAGCACATCCGACCCCGGCAGAATACAGGCCCCTGCTATGAAAAAGGCCGCCGAGGAGATGTCGCCGGGTACGGATATTTGCCGGGGTGTGAGCTTTTCCACCGGGTTAAGCCTAATGACATTGTCATGCCAGACAATATCCGCACCGAAGGCTTTCAACATGATTTCCGTGTGGTCCCGGGATTTTTGCGGCTCTTCTATGACCGTCTCCCCACTGGCATAAAGGCCCGCCAGTAGAATGGCGGATTTTACCTGGGCGCTGGCCACCGGGAGTTTATAGCGGATGGCTTTAAGTTGGGCGCCATGTATTTTTAGAGGAGCTCTGTTTCCCCCATCGGCTCCCTGAATTTTTGCCCCCATAAGCCTCAGAGGCTCCGTCACCCGGCCCATTGGCCTTTTTTGTATTGACTCGTCGCCGGTGATTTCCGCTTCAAAATTCTGCCCCGCCAGGATCCCCGATAAAAGTCTTATGGTGGTCCCCGAATTACCCACGTAAAGGGGAGCGTCGGGTTTTTTCAGGCCGCGAAGGCCCCTGCCAAAAACCGTCACTTTTATACCAGAGGTGTTTGACAGAGATTTGCCGTATTTCGCCGTTTTGCAGGGGCGGGACATATTCCCTGCAGGGGGGGATGGGTTGCGGGATATATGTATCTCGATCCCCATTTTCTTAAAGCAGTTTATGGTGGAAAGGCAGTCTTCCGCCATAAGGAAACCGTCTATTTGTGTAACACCTTCGGCAATAGCACCGAGCATTATAGAGCGGTGGGAAATGGACTTATCCCCGGGTACAAAAATCTCTCCCCTCAGGCTCACAGGACCCCTGATTATTCTATTCAAAACTACACCTCCATTCCAAGCGCAGCGCGGCGAGTCAGGTTGCAGGTATTATTCTTATACTCCCGTGCGGCATTGAAAAATTGCTCAATCCCGCGCTCATCGGAGTTTTCAATGGCGGTTTCGAGAATCGAAAGTTCTTCTTTAAAGGCCGCAATGAGCGGCAGTATCCGGTCTTTGTTGGCAATCAGTATGTCACTCCACATCCGCGTGCCCGATGCCGCTATACGGGTGGTGTCCCTCCAGCCTCCGCCGGCCACATTTATGACATCGCCTCCCGGGTGAACCCTTTTCACGGTGTTCACGAGGGTTGTGGAAATCACCTGCGGCAAATGACTTACGGCTGCCACGGCCAGGTCGTGATCTTCCGGCGACATCAGAACGGGCCTGGCCCCCAGGTCTCTCACCAGCTGAACAAGGGTCCAGAGCTCTTCGGCCCCCGTGCTTGAAGTAGGTGTAATCACATAAGAAGCGCCCATAAACAGGTCAGGCCTGGACCACCTGTAGCCCGAGCGTTCCGAACCGGCCATGGGATGGCCCCCAATAAAGGTCACCCCCGGCGCAAGAAACGGCTCCACCGCATCTATAACGCTCTTTTTCACGCTGCCGGTGTCGGTTAATATGGCTCCTTTTGGGATACAGTTCATTACCCTGCGAAGCACCGGAGCGATGTCGAAAACAGGCACGCAGAGAAATACGAGATTGACATCTTTCAGGGCCTGTTTGAGTTTTTCTTCATCTTTAATATCACGTATATTTCCGCTCGAGCCGTCTATCACACCGTCGTTTTTAGCCAGCGCCAGTGTCTCGTCATCCACGTCAAAACCCGTGACTTTAACGCCCATCTTATTAAAAGCTTTGGCCAGAGAACCCCCTATGAGCCCCAATCCCATCACGGCGACTTTTTTAATTTCCATCTGCAAAGCGCCTCCCGCTTACAGCCGCGACCTGGTTTATTTCTCTGCACAGAGCCATGAATTTTTCGGGGTTCAGGGATTGCGGCCCGTCGGAAAGGGCTTCTTTGGGGTTGGGGTGAACCTCCACTATCAGGCCGTCGGCGCCCACCGCCACGGCACCCCTGGCCAGAGGGCAAACCCAGCGCCAGTTGCCTGCGGCGTGGCTGGGGTCCACAATTACCGGAAGATGGCTTAAGTGCTTTACAATGGGAACGGCACTTATATCCAGCGTATTTCTGGTCATGGTTTCAAAAGTCCTTATACCACGCTCACAGAGGATTACGTTGAAATTGCCTTCATTCATAATATATTCGGCGGCGTTTAGCCATTCTTCAATGGTGGCCGAAAGGCCCCGCTTGAGCATAACCGGCTTGCCGGTCTTCCCCACGGCCTTCAGAAGGGGAAAGTTCTGCATGTTCCTGGCGCCGATTTGAAGTATGTCCGCATATTCGGCCACAACGTCCACCGTATCGGTTCCCACCACTTCGGTGATCACGGGGAGGCCGGTCTTTTCCCGGGCTTCCGCCAGAAGCTTCAAGCCTTCTTCGCCCATCCCCTGGAAGGAATAGGGAGAGGTCCTGGGTTTGAAAGCCCCGCCCCGGAGTATTTTGGCGCCGCCCTTTTTGACGATTTCCGCAGTCTCCAGAAGCTGCTGCCGGCTCTCCACGGCACAGGGGCCGGCCATGAGGATTACCTCATCGCCTCCTATTTCCACATCCCCGACTTTTATCACCGTGCGTTCCGGATGGAATGTGCGGCTGGCCAGTTTGTACGGTTCCATTATGGGCACTATTTTTTCCACGCCGTCCATCAGTTCGATGGGCTTATCGGCAAGCTTCCTGCGGTCGCCGATAACCCCTATTATTGTAACATCGGTTCCATGTGATATATGAACCCCAAGTCCCGCATTTTTTACCACCTCACAGACATTTTCGATATTCTTTTGGGTTGCGTTTTTTTCCATTACTATAATCAAGGGAATCGCTCCTCTCGAATCAATGTGGGCATGTAGATGACAACAGAAGAGCACCGGTTATGCCGGCGCCGGCGAACTTTTTCAATCAGTCAGCCAACCCTTTCTCCCCCCGCAGGGGGATAACCCTTTACCACCGGCTGTGCCTGATAACCTGAGGCATTTCGGTCTCTTCCGGCATATAGAGGATAATAGTTTCCTGCGGGATATGATCCCAATATTTTAAAATGGTTGGTATGAGATTTTAATTTTTCCAAAGCTTCTTTTAAAGTATTATCTTCCCTGTGGCCTTCCACTTCCATGAAGAACACGTATTCGCCCAGAGTCCTTCTGGAAGGCCTTGACTCTATCTTGGTCAGATTTAAACCCCGTTCGGCGAAGACTTTCAGGCTGTTAAAAAGGCTGCCGGGCCGGTTTTCCGTTGAAAAAACTATGGCTGTTTTATCGCGCCCGGTCCTCTTTTCATCAGAAGAGGACAATACAAAAAACCGGGTCATATTATTTTTACATCCCTGGATATCCTCCGCCAGGACCTTTAATCCGTAGATCCGGCAAAGGCGACGGCCTCCTACGGCCGCGGCATTGCCGCCCAGTTCCGAAACGATGCGGGCCGCCTCGGAGGTGCTCAGCGTATCTTTTATTACGGCCCGGGGTAAATGCTCGGATAAAAACTTCCGGCTCTGGAAAATGGCCTGGGGGTGTGAGTATACGGTTTCCACCGCCTCCAGAGGAATTTCCTCTTTGGCCAGAAGGTTCTGCCTGATGGGCAAAACGATTTCACCCTTTATTTTGACTTCCACTTCGTGTATTAACATATCGAGAGTTATGTTCACCGACCCTTCCAGGGAATTCTCCACGGGAACCACGGCCATATCGATTTCCCCGTTCAGGGCGTACATAAGTTCCGGTATGGAAGAAAATTGCATTTTTATGAAGCTTGAGCCACCCCCGGCCATTGCGAGATACTTTTCCAGCGCTTCTTCGGTAAATGTGCCTTCGGGACCCAAAAATCCTATTCTGATAGCCATATCATATCCCACCTTTTGAGTATATAAAAAAACCCCTCATCCCCCTTATAAAAGGGGCGAGAGGTTTCCCGCGGTACCACCCAAATTGGCCCTGTCTGAATAAAAGGCCCACTCTTTATAAGGGTACGAGGCACATGCTGCCTTTATACCCCCTCCCTTTTAACGGCGGAAGCTCCGGTCCCACCTACTTGCCTTCCGGCGTTCAGCTGACAGCTCCAGGGGGAACTTCAAAGGATCCCTTCATACCGGCTTTCACCCTCCCGGCTCGCTTTAAATCGAGAATCCCTCTACTTTCCCCTGTCATGGCCTATGGTCATGAAAAAATTCTTGAATTATGTTGAAAGAATTATAGTATATAATATTTCATTTGTCAATATGTAATTTTGCAGGTTTGTGGTTATTTTATGATAATGTCATCTTAAAACTTCTCAGTGAAAATGTCACTCGCTTTGTTTCATATATTCCTCCGCAAGTTCGGCATATTCTACGGCCCGTTTTCTGGCCATTTCTATGTATTCTTCAGGAAGCTGCTTCACCACTTTTGCCGGAACTCCCACCGCAAGCGAGTAGGGCGGAATTTCTTTGCCTTCGGTGACAAGAGCCCCCGCTCCGATTAATGCCCCCTCGCCAATCACCGCCCCGTCGAGGATAATGGCCCCCATGCCGATAAAGGCGTTGTCTTTTATGGTGCAGCCGTGGATTATGGCCCCGTGGCCTACGGTGACATTGCTCCCTATAACCGCCGGAAATTCACCCGCCACGTGAACAATGGCGCCGTCCTGGATATTGGTATACGAACCCACCTCTATTTTGTTCACATCGCCCCGCAGCACCGCCCGGTGCCATACGCTTGATTTTTCTCCAATGGTCACATCGCCTATCACATCGGCGGTGGGTGCTACAAAACAGGTCTCGTGAATATTGGGCGTTTTGTCCTTAAACTTTATCCGCATCCGTTTTCCCTCCAGATCCAGAATATATTGCGATAACGTCGCATAATTTTGTATTTATTTTACCAGAAATCACCGCATTGTAAAGTGGCAATCGCTCCGCCTTTTTTCATATTCACGGCAGACCCTGCCGATGTACTCCGCCAGATCCAGAACTCTCATGGTGTAGCCGTATTCATTATCGTACCATGCCAGGACTTTTACCACCCTGTCGTCGATGACCATGGTGGAAAGGCCGTCGACAATGGAAGAATGGGGATTTTTTAAAAAGTCTGCGGAAACCAGCGGTTCCTCGGTATAATCCAGTATACCTTTTAATTCCCCGGAAGATGCGTCTTTTAACAAACTGTTTACCTCTTCCTTCGAAGTGGGTTTTGCCACATTGGCCACAAAGTCTATTATCGACACCGCCGGAGTGGGAACCCTGAAGGCGCAGCCGTTCAATTTCCCCGAAAGATGGGGTATCACAAGGCCTATGGCTTTAGCGGCCCCCGTGGTGGTGGGAATTATGGACATGGCCGCCCCTCTCGCCCGTCTGAGGTCTTTATGGGGTTTATCCACCAGCCGCTGGTCGGCAGTATAAGAGTGTACCGTCGTCAGTGACCCGTTGATTATTTTCAGGTTTTTATCCAGCACTTTGACCACCGGCGCAAGGCAATTGGTGGTGCAGGACGCCGAAGACAGTATAAAATCTTTTTCAGGAGAAAAATCCCCTTCATTTACACCCATCACTACGGTCCTGTCAACATCCTCGGCCGGAGCGGTGATGATGACTCTTTTAGCCCCGGCCTTCAAATGTTTTGCCGCATCCTGGCGTTTTTTGAGTTTGCCCGTGGATTCGATAACCATGTCCACCCCCAGTTCATCCCAGGGCAATTTTTCGGGGTCTTTTTCGGCAAAAAAAGGAATGGATTTTCCATTTATTATCAGGGCATCATCGGATGCGTCCACACTGCCGGGAAAAACACCGTAAATGGAATCGTATTTGAAAAGGTGGGCATGGGGCCTTGGACCGCTGGTGCTGTTGATGGCAACCACCTCTATCTCGGCTTTCTTGCCTTCCAGCCATATTCGCAACGCGTTTTTTCCTATCCTCCCGAAACCGTTTATTGCAATCCTTACCTTCATCAGTAAAGCCTCCCTCAACTTTTTTGATGGTTGAAATTATTATATCAGAATAAATTTATTTGTGCTATATTATATTACATTTATTTCGTTATATGATGTCTTATATTCTTCTTATTTGTTTATTAATGCGTATTTATGTATTTATTTCTTGCATTTATATAGCATTTTTGCTATCTTATTATAACTTTCTCGCAGCGTTTTAATTACCGCTGGAAAAACTCAAAAATTCGGCCGTTTTGAGGGAACTTTTTTGGTCTTTTTGCGTCATTTAGAATGCAGGGCTGTAGCGGTGCATTAAAGTTTTACCGGATTTTACCTGGTTAAGCGGGGAGGAATTGGCAATTGCGTATAGAATTGTATATCTAAATAGAATTGTATATCTAATAAGAGGGGACAAAAAGGAGGGCATATAAAACAGACAAAATATCATTATATGTTCTAACATACGGAGGGATATAGAATGTTACATAAGTCATTTTTTTATGGAACAGGCTTCCGGAGAAACCGGCTTCTTCCTTTTCTCCTGACCCTTTTGTTGATTCTTTCTGTAGATCTACAGGCCTTTGCCCAGGAAATTCCCCTTTACGAAGAAATTCAGAGCTTTCCCGTGACAAAGGGAGT
The DNA here is from genome assembly GCF_049310025.1 of Thermorhabdus hydrogeniformans. Classification (NCBI taxonomy): domain Bacteria; kingdom Bacillati; phylum Bacillota; class Clostridia; order Thermosediminibacterales; family Tepidanaerobacteraceae; genus Thermorhabdus; species Thermorhabdus hydrogeniformans. The sequence goes on from NZ_JBJYKD010000010.1 coordinate 64,942, forward strand.
CGTTTACGAAAACAAAACCCTCTTCACATCTCTCGGCTGGCAGAAAATCCATGTATTAAAGGTAGACCTTTCTTCGAAAAATGTGGATGTGGATACTTTGATCGGCAGCGAAGGGCTGTCCCGGCGGGAGCCCCTCACTAAAATGGTAATTGAAAGCGGCGCGGTGGCCGGCGTAAACGGCGACTTCTTTATAATGTCGACGCCGTCATCCCCCATTGGAGTGCAGATAAAAGACGGGAAGCTGGTATCGTCGCCCTCCAACCGGAAGGACATGGCCGCCGTCGGATTGACATGGGAAAAAATCCCTCAAATTCTCCGCATGGAGTATTCAGGGAAGATAGTGGCTTCAGACGGCGCTTCTTTTGACATTGGAGGATTGAACAAGCTGGGAAACGCTTATGGTAAAATTTTCGTATATACGCCGGAATTCGGCTCCACCACGCCGGAACCGGCATCAAACAGCCCGAATCTTACCTTTGCCGTGACGCAGGGCGAAAAAGTTGTCTCCATTTTCGACGGCAGGGTTGCCGATATTCCAGGTGACGGCATGGTGCTTGCCGCCGGCGGGGAGGGAGCAAATTTCATAAAATCCCACTTGAGCGCGGGAGACACCGTTAAGCTGGATCTGGCCATAAATCCCGACATTTCCAATTTAAAAATGGCCATGGGCGGCGGAGCCGTCCTGGTGGAAAACGGCAAAATTCCTGCAAGCTTTTCGCACAATATCCCCGGTCAAAACCCCAGGACCGCCGTCGGGTTTTCCTCCGATAAAAAAACCATGATTCTGGTGGTGGTAGACGGACGCCAGGCTCAAAGCCGTGGCATGACCCAGCAGGAACTGGCGGAGCTTATGGTTAAACTGGGGGCTTCCGACGCGGTAAATCTTGACGGCGGCGGTTCTTCCACCATTGTGGTAAGACCCCTGGGAGAAAAACAGCCCAAACTCGCAAACAGCGTGTCGGAAGGTGTTCAGAGGCCGGTACCCAACGGCATAGGCATATTCTCGACAGCGCCGACGGGAAAAGTCTACGGCTTCAAGATAGCGGCCGCATCTTTCAACGTGCCGAAAGGCGGACACCGTGTCTTTAAAGTGCTGGCTTATGACGAAAATTACAACCCTGTGGATGTGGACCCCGCTGCAGTGCAGTGGAGCGTCACAGGCGGATTGGGAAAATTTGATAAAAATGTATTTGCCGCCGCAAAAAGCGGCACAGGAAAGGTTACGGCCACCCTGGGGGGGATTAAGGCGACCCAGGAAATAAGGGTGCTTGAGGCCCCGGTCGCGCTTTCGGTGGCACCCGAAAAAGTCCAGGTCAATCCGGGAGCCAAAACCTCCTTCGAAGTTTACGTTACCGACAAAAATGGCTACAAGGCTCCGGTGGAACCTTTTGATGTAAACTGGCAGGTGCTGGGCGGCGTGGGGACTGTAAACGGCAGCGAATTTACTGCGGCTTCGAATTCCGCCAGCGGTGCTGTTATAGCCGGTTTTTCCGGTTTGAAGAGCGGCGCCCCGGTGCTTGTGGGAACGAACAAAATACTGCTGGATAACTTTGAAAAGCCCGACGGCAAGGGGTTTACCTCCTACCCGGCCGGAGTGGGAGGTTCCTTTAACATAACCGCTCCGCCGGAACCGGTGTACAGCGGCCGGTATTCCGGCAGACTGTCTTACGATTTTTCCGGAGGTGAAGGCACAAAGGCGGCCTACCTGACTTTCGGTTCTGAAGAAGAGGGCTTTCCTCTCCCTGAAGGCACCGAAAAGATAGGCCTCTGGGTATACGGCCGGGCCCAGGGCCACTGGCTCCGGGGCATGGTGAAAGACTCCGAAGGCAAAGAATACACCATCGATTTTGCCGGCAATATCAACTGGCTTGACTGGCGCTGGGTGGAGGCAAGCCTGCCGCAGGGCAAAGGGCCTTTCAACTTAAAGCGCATATATGTCGTGGAAACCGACCCATCGAAAAACGATGCGGGCTCCGTTTATCTGGATGACCTTACTGCGATGATTTCCATGAAATTCGACTATTCTCTTTTGCCCCCACCACCCGCATTGTTCGATGAGGCCAACACCGCCTCGAAGGGTGGCGGCCTTGTGGTGGGAGCTTTCGGAGACCTGCTTTTGACCCCCGACTACAGCCAGGTAAATCAAAAGACTCTAAGTCTAGCGGCATCTCAGCTGGAGCAGAATAAAGCCGGCATAAAGGTTATATCCGGGCGGGTATACGCCGGTGGACCCGCACCCAAAAACCTGCAGGCAATGCTGAAAAACTTCAGGTCTGCGGGCAGCGGCTATGCCACTTATTCTGATAAAGAAGCTTTCTTCATATTCCTGGACGCCTCAAAGGGAAGTCTGCGACTTACCGACTACAATCAGTGGATTAAGCTGCAGGCGGATCTGAAATCCATACAGGGCAAAAACAAAGCGGTTTTTGTCGTCGTGGACAGGGCGCCGGAGGCCTTTTCGGACCCTCTCGAGGGCGAGTTGTTAAAAAAGCTCCTGTCGGGTTATGCAAAGGACGGGAAATGCCAGATATGGGTGCTATACGGCGGAGCCGAGCGCTTCGGAGCCCGAATGGAAGAAGGGGTGCACTACATCTCCATGCCGGGGGTAAACGCAAAAGAACCGGCAGTAGCCGTATTTAATGTATCAAACGGGCTGGTATCCTACCGGGTCGTCCCCCTGATAGAAAAAATTCAGCTCGAAACGCCGGCGGTAAAAAATGGCGTGCCTTCTGTTCTTAAGGTATTCGGCATTGCGCCCGGAAACCGGAAAATTTCTCTCGCCTACCCGTATGCCGTAAGCTGGAAGTTCAGTCCGGAAAAATCCGTCTCCTTCGATCCACGAACCCTTACCCTTAATGCCCGGATATCCGGCAGTGTAAGCACAACCGTAAAAGCGGCCGGGGTCTCCGCCGCCTTCAACCTTTCCGTTCTTGAAATGACCGTCAGGCTCAACGGAAAAGAGATGACCTTCCCGGACCAGCAGCCATATATAAACAAGAACATGCGGACCATGGTACCGGTTAGATTCATCTCCGAGGGCCTCGGAGCAAAGGTGGGCTGGGATGAAAAAAGTAAAACCGTAACGATAGAGGCAAAAGACAGGGTAATCAAACTCAGGATGGGCGAAAATAAAGCCACGGTTAACGGAAAGACATTGACATTTGACACAAAGGCCGAATTTAAAAACGGCAGGACCATGGTGCCGCTCCGATTCGTCAGCGAAGCCATGGGTGCGAAGGTTTTCTGGGATGAGGCTGCCAAAACCGTGGAGATAAACATGCCGGATATTTAATAAACGTTCAGAGCCCCAAACCTGCTGCGGCAGGTTTGGGGCTCCGCCATTATTAGAAATAGAGTTCAATGGCTTATTATGCTTGCTCTGTTTATTATGCTTGCTCAAAAAATTTTTCTTTTAATTTTGTAAAAAAGCAATTATACTTGAACCATATAAAACTTTATGCTGGGAGGAAGTCAATTGAAATTACCGGAACTCAAAATCGGTGAGCTGGTGGCCAAAATTCCGATAATACAGGGCGGCATGGGGGTGGGCATATCCCTCTCCTCACTGGCCGGGGCCGTGGCACAAAGCGGAGGTATCGGCGTGATATCCGGTGTTGAAATCGGCTTTAATGAACCGGATTATTTTACCAACAAGATGGCGGCCAACCTGCGGGCTTTAAGAGCGCATATAAGAAAGGCGAGGGAAATCGCAGGAAGCGGCGTTCTTGGAATAAACATCATGACCGCGCTGAATAACTTCGAGCAAATGGCAGTGGAATCCATAAAGGAAAAAATCGATATCATCTTCTGCGGAGCGGGGCTTCCGTTAAAACTGCCCGGGCTCGTTGGGGGCTCAAAAACAAAAATCGCCCCCATAGTTTCTTCCGGCAGGGCGGCTTCCATCATATGCAAAAGCTGGGACAAAAACTATAGCGTGGCCCCCGATGCCATTGTGGTGGAAGGCCCTCTTGCCGGAGGACATCTGGGTTTTGACGAAGAAGAACTGGAAAACCCTGCCTGCCGCCTTAAAAATATATTGAACGATGTACTTGAAGCGGTCAAATCTTATGAGGAAAAATACAAAAAGAAAATTCCCGTTGTGGCGGGAGGGGGTGTCTACAGCGGGAAGGATATTGCAGAATTGCTGGAAATGGGGGCATCCGGCGTCCAGATGGCCACCCGTTTTGTGGCGACTCATGAATGTGATGCTTCACCCGAATTCAAAAAGGCATACATCGATGCCCGGAAGGAAGATTTGACAATAATTAAAAGCCCCGTGGGTATGATAGGAAGGGCCATTAACAACCGCTTTCTGGAAGACGCAAAGGCCGGGCTTAAAAAGCCCATACGCTGCATATGCAATTGCCTGAAATCCTGTGATCCCACAAAATCGCCGTACTGTATAGCCGACGCCCTCATAAGCGCGCAAAAGGGAAATTTAAAAGATGGGTTTGCCTTTGCAGGAGCAAACGCATACAGGGTGGATAAGATCGTGTCCGTGGGAGAACTTTTGAGGGAGCTCGTCTCCGAGGCGGAAAAATATTATAGAGAGGACGCGCAGTAGTAACCGGCGGCACCGGCGGTCAGGAAAAATTCTTTTTCTTCGTCGAGACCCCTGCCCATCGTGGTCACCTTTACGCCGTAGTGCAAAATGTTTTTTAAAATCGTTTCACTGTCTTTTCTTCCTACCTGTACAACGGTGTGTTTTGCGTCGATACCGTGGTCTTTTATTTGACTCCAAATGTATTCTGACTTTTCTTTTGCAAGCCCGGGCAGAACCACTTCTGCCCGGGTCTTTGCTACTTCCTTCAGGACGGTGATGCTGTGGTGGCTTATCCCGTAATGCCGCTCCCGCCTGTCGGCAAAGCTTATCCTTGGGATAAAGACAGGCCTTCCCTCCAGAGTATTTACGGCGTCGATGATGCCCCCCTGTTCTATGCCGGAAAAGCCGTATTTTGTGCCGGTCCCCGTTATTCCGGGGCCCATGGTGACCACGGCTGCATCGGCCTTTAATACCTCCCGGGCGGCGATCAGGGCCGTATACACATTCACCGCCTCGAAGTCCCCGCCGAAGGCCTGCCCGAACGTCACCGTCCCCTCGATCAAGCCTTTTTCCTTAAGATACCGGACGCTCCAGCTGAAATTAAGCGGCAGTGCTCCGCCGTCGGTCATGATATATGAAACTCTTATCGCCGGATTTGTGCGCTTTATATTGAAAACCGCCGGGAGCAGCATGCTGTGAAGCTCCCCGATGATGACAGGCATTCCACGGAGGCCTTTAAAATCATTAAAAATGTCATGATAGGGGCTGTCCTGCTCTTCGACACTCAGCACGCTGAACTGTAGAGGCGTATACCGCAGCTTCATGATATGCCCTTTTTCTTTTTGCTCCGGCAGTATGTTTTCACCGTCGTTGACCGAAACCACAAAATGAAAGCCGCCGCTGCCCAGCCCCAGGTCAACGGCGGTGGTATTCAGCAGCACTTCGTCGCCCGGTTTTACTTTCCCCGTCAGGCTGTCGTAATTTATGGCCCTGCAGTCCTGCCCTTCCACCGACACCAGGATTTCCGTGCATCCGTTGTATTCTTTTATGATATCCCGCACTTTACCTTTTTTATAATTTATCATATTATTGACACCTGATTTTATCAGCCGGCATTATCATTGTTTGAGAAGGCGCCGCAGCCGGCTAAATCTGCCTTCCCAGATTGTCCAGAAAATTCAATACCCGGTTGCGCTTTATGACCTCACTCAGCGAATACTTTTCGGCAAAAATATGCACTGCCACCAGCAAAATAAGCGCCATAAATTTTTCGTAGCGGCCAAGTTGCATGACGGCCAGAATACCCGCCGAAATGCCCAGTACGTTGGAGCCGGCGTCTCCCATCATACACTTCGCCTTCAAATCAAAGGGGAAATACCCCAGCACCGAACCTATTAGCGGTATGAATAGCCAAAATACCGCATATCCGCCCGTCAGCGCAGCGTTAACCGCAAAAATCGCAAGCAAAAATATGTAAAATTTGATGGCCCTCCCGGGCCTCAAATCAAGCAAATTGAGTAAATTGGTAAAAAGAGCTATGGTGAGGGTATTGACAAGAAGCTCGGCTATGCCGGCCGATAAAAAAACGCTTACCACAAATGAGACCAGAAGACCCACGATGGCCTTTACGGCGCCAGTCGTCAGCCTGCCGGTGAATAAGGCTTTAAAATGGCCTTTTATCCCAAGGGTATCCCTGGAGCCCAGGACATCGTCGATAAAGCCTATAAGGCTTGCGGCAAAAAAAGCGATCATTACTATTAATACATCAAACATCGATAATGCACTTAATAAATGAAAGTTAAAAAGCAGCAGATACAGGGTATACCAGACAATAGAGTAAAGTATAAATACGATCCCTATTCCACAGGGTATGAGCTCTCCTCTGTAATTTTTTGCAAGGCTTTTACCCCTGGAAAAAACATCGATAAACATGGGGGTGAGACAGTAGCTGAGAAAAATGGAAAAAGCGAATATAATGAAGATGTGCAGGGCTTTAAGCAATTGCCTTCCTCTCCCCGATTTTACTTATCAGAACTTTTAATATGTCAAAAAACTGCCTTCCCCTGTGGATAAAACCCTTTAAATCCCTGCCGCTCACGTCGTGGTACATATCCACATCCACCTCTTTCACAGTGTAGCCCCTTTTCAGGATGTCAATCAGCATGCCCACTTCAAGGCTGTATCCGTCCGGTATACGCCCTATATCTTCCAGCACAGCCCTGGCAAAGGCCCTCTGCCCCGACAGGGCGCTCTTTATTTTTTTTCCGGTAAATATTTTTATGCCGTAAAAGGCCAGTGTCTTTACCAGGCCGAAGCCGCCCCTTTTGGCCGGCGGCCTGAACCTCGCTATGGCCACATCGGCCTCTCTGTTTAAAACGGGTTCCACCAGTTTGCAAACCTCATAAGAACTTTCTCTCAAATCGGCATCCAGGAAAACGATTATTTCCCCTTCGGCCCTTTTCAACCCTTCCCGGAGCGCCCCGCCCTTTCCTCTATTGCCCTCGAGGCGCAGGGCTTTCACCCCGTACTTTACGGCCTTTTCGTAAGTTTTGTCCCGGGACCCGTCGTCGATTACAATGATTTGTGTCTCGATGTTCTTTTTTGCGCAAAAGTCGGCCTTAAACTTTTCAAGCCCCTGCAGGGTTTTTTCTATATTTTCTTCTTCATTAAATGCCGGCACCAGTACGGAGATTTTCACCTGTTACCCTCCTCGCTCACAAACGGCATCAGGGCGCTGGCGGTTTTTTTAACGCCGAAATTTCCTTTCTTACCACTTAAAACCAGCACCAGAGATGTCTGCCCGATAACGGTATCGACATTGTCCACTGTAGATATTTTTTCCCCTTTATAATAATCCATGTAAGAATTGGCCGCATCGACGGTTTCCACTCCCACCACGGGTATCGAGCGCTTTTTAAATTCCCTTATCAGAGCAATATCCACGATCTCATGCTTGTCTGTTTTCTCCCGGCTCCCTCCGGCCATTACTACATAATTGACGGGACCGGCAAAAGTATCCTGGGTCTCGATAAAGCCCTTTTCCCGCAAGTAATTTATGTCTTCAACTTTGCCGCCTGCCACGTCATCGGCAAGATTTTTGACGATGAAAGAGGCGATGTCTTGATTGGCGCTCAGGCCGAAATGGGTGACAAGCTCACTTTTTTCTTCCTCTCCAATGGCCATTATTTTATCGGTTATCCTGAGGCCGGAAACCTGCGCCCCGCTCATTTTAAGGACCTGCTTTATTCCTGTGTACACGTAATCCTCCGAAGTTTCGATAACGATTACGTTCATCCCTTTTAATTTATCTTTAATATAATCCGGAAAGATATTCTTTATGTAAGTCTCTTTTTTATCGTTTTCTTCCTTGAGTCTTTTTATCTCATTTTCCAGTTCCACATTGGCCTGATTAAGTTCGTCAAACTTTGCTTCAACCTTTTCGATAAGGCTTTTTTGCTGCTTCAGGATTATGCTCTGGGAATCCAGCTGGGCACCGACCAATATTCCTATGCCCAGGGCCAGGAAAATGGAAATCACCGTTATTATCAAATATCTGATATTGATAAGCATTCTTGATCTCCTTTTAAAAGCCCAAAATCATCTTTACCCTGAGTTCCACGAGTTTTAAAAAATACTGCATGAAAGGCGACGTCATGGAAATCACCATTATGGGAACCATGGCGGCGGTAAACAGGCCCAGTATGTGAAAGGGCCTCAATTTCTGGTTGTAAAGCTTACTGGCCCCTTTTGCGTCCACAAGAATTGAACCCACTTTTAACCTCACCAAAAAGGTGCTGGCCATGCCCTTCCTGCCTTTTTCCAGAAAATCTATCATGTTGGAATGGCTCCCAACGGCCACTATTAAATCCGCCCCCTTTTCATAAGCCAGCAGCATAGCGATGTCCTCGCTGGTGCCGGGAGCCCTGAAAACTTTCGCCTTTCGCCCTATACTTACCACCCGCTCGAGGCCCGGAGCCCTGCCGTCGGGGTAGGCGTGGACGACGATTTCTTTACAAGTTTTTAAGGCCTCATCGGAAACGCTGTCCATGTCGCCGATAACAATATCGGGTCTATACCCGTATTCCAGAAGGGCGTCGGCGCCCCCGTCGACCCCTATCAGCACCGGTTTTACTTCATCTATGTAAGTCTTTATGGCCGCCAGGTCTTCTTTATAATTGTTGCCCCTTATGACAATCAAGACGTGCTTTTTTTTAAAATCCGTATCGGTACACGGTATTTCCACACCGCCCATTATCAAATACTTTTCTTTTTTTGCGTATTCCAGGGTATTGTCGATAAACTTGTCCAGCGAACTTTCTATATTTCTCCTTGCCGCCTCCATTTCTTCTTTAATTTTTTCCTTTGTCAGTATCTCGCCTTTTGCTACAAATTCATCATTGCAGTATATCTCCCCTGTGTCCGTAATGGAAACGACGGAGTTTTCTTTTAACTTCATTACCTGCTCCCCAGCGTCGTCCACTATCAAGACGCCGGCCCTGGAAAGAATATCCGGCCCCAAATTGGGGTATTTGCCGGTGATCGACTTTTTTGCGTTCACCACGGCCCTCACCTTTCGTGAGACCAGGCCGCAGGCGCCGACTTCGTCGATATCCTCGTGGCATATCACCGCTATGTCGCCCGGTTTCAATCTTTTCACCAGTTTTTTAGTTTTGTAATCGATTTTAACGGGGCCTGTTATAAGCATTTTTAACACCCGCATTTTTTATTTGATTCTTGTACAATTATATTGTACTAAAAAAACGAATAAAGTAAACCAGCGGCGAACCTACGGTTTGTTGCATTGACCGAAATAGACTGGTATAATAGCACTGAATCATCACTCTCGGGTATATGGTGAGAAAAATGCAGAAAATCAAGCTATTACTCGTCATTTCAATTATTATTTGCCTGTTTCCCATAACCGCCTTCGCCGCCCCCGCCCCGTCGGAAAAAAGGGTTGTCGTGTTTATAATGGACGGCATAAATTACGATGACATGGTGAATTTCGGGGGGAAAAATTTAAAATACCTCATGGAAAACGGCGCCCTGGGGCTTATGAATACAAATTCCGGCGGCTCTTACAATGACTCAAACGCCTACGCCACTATCGGTGCCGGAAGCTATGCGGTAAGTTCTTCCTATGGAAGTTTCTCCGGGGGATATGACGACCTGTTTGATAGCGAGCCCGTCCATGTGATTTATAAGAGAAATACGGGGCAGGACATGAAAAAGGAAAACATCGCCAACATAGACATCTCCAATCTCCATAAGAATAACGGGAAATTAAACCACCCTGTAAAAATAGGCCTTTTGGGGACCCTGCTCAATAATCGCGGCCTTAAAACGGCTGTGATAGGCAACGAGAGCAGGAATGCTGAGGAAATAAGCGTCAATGCGGCTTTAATAACAATGAACGGCCGCGGCATAACCGATTACGGCAGGGTGGGCAAAGACCTGCTTGTTGAAGACCCCATGAGTCCTTTCGGCGTAAAGACGGATTATGCCGCCCTTTTCAGCGCCTACAGCGGCGTAAAAGGAAAGGCCAACTTCATAGTAATACAGACGGGAGACACTTACAGGCTGAACAAATATCCTGGTTTTTCAGATGAGATGTACATGAAAAACAAGGAACGTTTTTTCAAAGAGGCCGATGACTTTCTGGGAAAGATTCTAAATACTCTCGACCGCAATACCCTGTTTATCTTCGCCGTTCCCTTTCCGGCCCGGGAGGACATCCAGGCTGGAAAAAGACTCACTCCCGTCATCGTCTACGGCCATTCGGTGCCTTCGGGAATTCTTACATCCTCCACCACCAAAAGAGACGGAATCGTCACAAATACGGATCTGGCCGCAGAAATCCTGGGCTTTTTCGGCATTCCGGGCGACTCTTCAATGACGGGCCATAGATTCATTTTTAAAAATACGGAAAACGCCCTGAATTTTCTTCAAAATTTAAACTCCATTTCGGTATTTAACTATAAGGCAAGGCCGGTCGTTGTCAGGGTATTTATCGGGTTTATCGTAACGGTTCTTATACTTTCAATCGTCTTTATTTTGCACTTAAAAAAATATTTAGTATATCTGAAACCCCTTTTAACATCGGTGATGGTAACCCCCACTCTGTTCCTGCTGCTTCCCATATTCAAGCCGTGGGATAGTGCGAGATTTGCTTTGTTTAGCATCGCTCTGATTGCAATATCGGGTGCAGGCCTTGCCCGTTTTTTAAAAGACAATTTAAACATTTTCGCGGTCTCCTTCCTTTTTTCCACCGCTCTGATTATTTTTGATACTTTTCTGGGTAATCCTCTTATGAAGGTGTCCATTTTGGGATACGACCCTATCGGAGGGGCCCGATTCTACGGCATCGGCAATGAATACATGGGTTTTCTCCTGGGCGCCGCAATAATCGGCACCACCGCTCTTGTTGAAAAACACCGGCGGCATGCAAAAATGCTCAAGGGAATAAGCATCGTCATTTACGCCATTGTCCTTCTTACCCTTGCCCTGCCCACCCTTGGCACCAATGTGGGAGGAACCATGGCCGCTTTTGTAGGATTTGGGGCCGCAGCGATACTCCTTTTCAGAGGTAAAATCAATCTGAAGGACTTGATTAAAATCGGTCTGGCGTTGGCAATTTGTCTGCTGGTCCTTTTTATATATGACGGGACGCGCCCTTCCGACGTCCAGTCTCACATCGGCCAGACCAGCTTTCTCATTAAACAAAACAGCATCCTGGCCCTGCTCCAGATTTTTAAAAGGAAACTTTTTATGAACTATAAGCTGATAAAATACAGCATATGGACATGGGCGCTTATGGCATTTATCCTTGCCCTGGGAGTGCTTTTCGTCTGGCCGGTCGGCATATTCAAAGAGATAGTCCGCCGGCATAAATATCTTTATTTCGGTTTTCTGTCCGGTATCGTCGGCAGCGTTGCCGCTTTCGCCTTTAACGATTCCGGCGTCGTGGCAGCCGCCATCTCCATGATTCCCATAGGCATGCCGCTCATCCTTCTCTGCGTGGATGAGATGTATAAAAAAGACACCACGGAACCCGCGCAAAAGGAAAATTAGGAAGAGAACTATGACAGCCGGATCATAACAATTTACTTCACTGCAAGCAGAAAAAATGCAGAAAACCGCCGGGGGGGCAGAGCAGACTGAGGCAGATCAGACTGAAATTAGACTTATTTTACCATCTTTGAAAGATGTCGAACTTTTCCCCTATTTTAAAACCTGCACCGACGGCAAATATGATCCCCAGTGCTATGAGGACCGATATGCGCTCCTTTGGGATCAAAAGGGGTGAGGCAAGAGTCAGCACAAGTAAGGCAAGGGCGATTTTACTGCTTGTCTGCGGGCTTATAAAGGTTGATCCGGCATGGACCTTTCGGGCCGGCTTATAAGATTCGTCAGAAAATCCACGGGCGATAGCACTTTCAGGGTAAATGGCCGAGGTTTGAGGAACCAGCCTTGTTTTTGGGGTTAAGTTTTGGTCTTGTGTTTCCTCGGGGGCAAGCTGGCGTTTTTTTAAAAATGCCATGTATGCCAGCAATATGATACCCCAATTGAAAAACTGCATAAAGCCCGTGGCACTGGTGATATACTCATATACGTCTTTGGGCAAAAGGTATGAAAGCACCACGGCCAGTGTCAAACCCATGCTGCTGGCTCCCAGGGCGTAAACAGGAACGCCGCGGGAATTTTCTCTTGTGAAAATCGTAGGGGCCCATTCCCCCTGGCCAAGGGAAAACAGCACCCTCGTCACTCCGAACATGGCAGCGTTCATGGTGGTAAGGGCGGCGCTTAATATGACGAAATTCAAAATGGAGTCGATATAGGGCACCCTTACATATGTAAACATTACAACAAAGGGACTGGCGCTTGTGGGAACGCGGTTCCATGGGGTGAGTAATAGCAATACAGTCATGGATACCAGATAAAGGCCAACGAGCATGGTAAAAATCGCATTGACACCTCTGGGCACGTTTTCCTCCGGCTTATACACGCTGGCGGCCGCCATGGCCGCCACCTCGATGCCGCCGTAGGGGATGAGGGACATAAGCATAGCACCAAAAAAGCCCCGGAGCCCCCCTGCGAAAAATCCACCCTGGGCATAAAAGTTCTCCAGGCCCACGGCAGGCATCCTGAAGTGGGTAAGTATCACGCCTATCCCGATGAAACTCATGGCAACGAGGGCACCTACTTTTATGAAAGAAAAATCCGCCTCTACGGTTCCGAATTCTTTAGTGTCTTTAAAATTCAAATATACCACAAGGATCGAGTATATGAGGGTAAAGACCCATAAGGGGGTTTGGGGCAACCAGTATCGGGTGAAAATGCCCGATGCCGTCACTTCGCTGGACATGACCAGGACGCCGGCTATCCAGTAGATCCAGCCGCTCATAAATCCCGCCCACTTCCCCAGGTAATCCCGGGTGTAGATGCAAAAGGAACCCACGGCGGGGTTGGCTACAGACATGTCCGCTAAGGCGTAGAAAACCCGCCACATGATAAACGCCGAAAGGGTGTAATTTATTATAACAGCAGGCCCTGAGAGTCGTATGGCAAAACCCGATGCCAGGAAAAACCCTGCCCCGATTATCCCCCCAACGCCCATCATCACGTACTGGTTCAGGGAGAGCCTATCACCTTTTATTTCTTTGTGTTCCTTTTTATAATGCTTCCTGTGTTCATTTCTCATAAGATAGTTTCACTTTAGTCCCCCTTTCGGCAACTGGTAATCTTATTTTATCCATTCTTCGATAAAAATATATAAAGCCCCGGCATGCGGAGCTTTTACGAACCGAAAAGTATTTACATAAAACCTCACGTCCTGACGGGATGGGAAGAATCCCTGATTACAAGGTTTATCTCCTTGACTTTTTTCGTATTTTCTCTTATTTTTCCGAAAAAACGGATAAAGTCAGTTTATCATTGATGATATTTAGAGTACTTTTTTTGTTCTTCAACACCCTATTTACTCTGGTTATCAGCTGCTCATTTGAATTGATTATAACGCTCATTCACTCGTGTATGATAAAGGTTCTATTTAGAATATTTTTAAGAAGTTTGTTTAACTTCACGATTATTCTGGTATAATTAAAATAAAATTTGATTATAGGTGATTCAGTTGAAAAGGAATCTTAGCGGTATCAAAGTGCAAATTGAAGAATTAAAAAAATATATTAGCCGAAATAAAAATATTTTGGCATTATATATATTTGGCTCCATTGGTACCGATCATGAAAGTATTACCAGCGATATTGATCTGGCAATATTATTTCAAAATAACCCCTTGCTTTTCGAAGAACTCGAGATTGAATCCAATATCAGCCAGATTTTCGAGCGTGACGACATTGATTTAGTTAACTTAAACAAAGCCCCAATAGATATCTGTCATCAGGTATTATATACAGGAGAGCTTTTATATTGTAGTGATGAAATAACCCTCGCAGACTTTAAGGAGAGAGTTTTTAACATCTACGGAGATTATGGAATCACATTAAAAAATTTTTATGATGATTATATGAAAGGATTGAGAGCTAAATATGCCTGAAATCGATATAAAAAGGGTTCTCGATAAAATTAGAGTAATTGAAGACAGCTTATCAAAATTGAAAACACTTGCTCAGCTTTCTTTAGATGAATTTATCTCTGACTTCAAATATTTTGATTCCGCAAAATATAATCTTCAAACTGCTATCGAGGCTATGATAGACATAGGAAACCATATCATATCTCGAAGGGGACTTGGGATTCCAAAGACTTACGCCGATACTTTTGAAATTCTGCAAAAAAGTGGAATAATAGCAAAAAAAGACGCCGATATTTATAAACTAATGGCCAAATTCCGAAACCGTATCGTTCATTTTTATGATGAAGTTGACGACAAAGAAGTTTACAGAGTATTGCAAAACAACCTTGGAGATTTTGATTCGTTTATTCAGCAAATAAGTAAATTGTTAATTAGCAGTTAATGCCATAACTCCCACCTCAGCCGCACTCAAACGAAGGGGGATACCGTCAATTCGTCGTGACCAGTAATTTTTTATCCATTTGTCCCATATCTCCTTGGCCGCTTCTGGTGAAATACGGGAAAGCTGACGGGCCACCTCATTAGCCCAGTTCATTCTGACCCCTTCATCTACAGCAGCTATAAACCTGTCGAGCCAGCCATTCTGCAAGGGATCTACTGAACTACGAAGAGCAATGCTGGCGAGATGTGCACAAAGCCGGTCATATACTCTTTTAAACCTCGCGGCAACTTATTGTAAGCCTGCTCGTATAGAGGTAATAGATCTGGCAATAATGCCTCATTCCATCTTCCCCGCCAAAGATTCAGCGTATATACATATACCCAAGATGGCCTTTGTTTGAAAAACCGAATGATTTTCCTGCAAAAAAAACAAATCCAATCTCGGAAATATTTCTACAAGGTCATTATAAATGTCGCTATACAATCTATATCTGCCATCAATGTCATTGATGTCATATGAGAAAACTATACCGAGACATCAATATCTGCCAAAGTGTTCTCTATATTGATTGACATCCTCGCCGTCTAAAATCTTAAATGCATTTTCCTTCTGGGAACCAAATAGATACATAAGGATGATATTATATTTTTTACATATGCTGTTGATTATCTCAATTTTATTTTTCTTTCCATCGTATGATTGCATTAAATTCACTTTCTGAATTATCATTTATTATTTATTTCATTTCCCCTCATACTGCATTAATTTACTCAATTACCACTGCCGTGCCGGATGCAGTCACCATGAGCATGTTGCCGTTTTGCCCCAGCACCTCATAGTCAACATCCACGCCGATGACAGCATTGGCTCCCAGAGACGCCGCTCTTTGCTCCATCTCCCTCAATGCCGCTTCTCTTGCTTCGAGCAGCTCTCCCTCATAGGACTTTGACCGGCCACCGAAAATGTTTGAAAGACCTGCGGCAAAGTCCTTAATAAAGTTCACTCCTGATATTACCTCACCGAAAACTATTCCTTTATATTCAATAATTTTCTTGCCTTCTACACCAGGCGTGGTCGTCAATATCATTTTAATCCCTCCAATTAAAAGTTCGCTTTTTATCTTCTTTCTCTTCATTATATTTATATCATCATTCATCAGCAAAATAGTCATTATCGATTTTTTTTACTTCATAGACCCCCACCTTTGAAACTCCTATATTAAAATCTATCATGAAATTTGCCAGTTGCTCCCCATCAATGAGAACAATCTTATTTTCTATGCTTTCGGCATAATTTATCGCTTCCTTTGTAAAGCTCGAAGTTGTGATAAAAATACCTTTTTTGGCCTTCTGACCGAGCAAAGCTCCGGCAAACTTCTGAATTTCCGGGCGACCAACCTGATTTTCCCATCGCTTGGCCTGAATATATATTGTGTCTAAGCCCAATCTATATGGTTTACGAATTTATCAAAACAATTAGCTTGCATTTTCGGCTAAATCATTACCGGCAAAATCAGGTTCTTTTAACATTTCCCCACCCGGCTGAGTACCCTAGCCGATTTATAATATTATGAAACCATGCCAATAATCAAAAATCCTTCACTTAGAATAAGAATTCTCCGGAAATAGCCAAAATCCTGCTGTCGTTTTCTAAAGAAGTATACTATAACCTGCTTTTAAACAGCAGCCTTTTTATTGGTTTATCCTGCGCTGAGCAATATTAGTATTTGATTGCTGGCAAGATTAAATGATACAATATATGTATTACGGAGGTAAGTTACATTGATTGATAAAATTGATTGATAAAATTAAAATGATTCATATCAGAATGCCTGTAAGACTTCTAAATATGCTGGATGAATTTCTGAAAAAATCCAATAACACCGAATCCCGAAGTTCTTTTATTATAAAAGCCGTTGAAGAACAAATAAAAAATGAGAAATAGCATAATTGAAAAATGGAAATCTTTTTTTGAACCCTTCGAAATCTTGTCCCCCGGCTATGGCGAAGCATTAAAGGCTGCAGAATTTTATCGCAGTTACAAAGAAAAGGGTATTTCACTCGCAATCATCGATATGCTTCACGGAACCCTCGCAAAAGAAAAAGGCTACGTAGTAGCCACATCAAGTATAAAACATTGCCCCTTTGCTGAAACCTATGATCCTCGAAACTTACGTTGCAATTGAAGGAGGATAGTAATGAGCAACTTTTGTTGAAACCTATGATCCTTCTAAAGTATGAATAACATAAGTATTTACAAAAATGTTTTGATTTTATCTATTGCGTCCTTTATGGCGAGAAACAGAGGTTTTTTTTCGATGCCGAGGACCGTGATGTCTTCGTTGTCTATGATGGGTATGAGGATTTTTCTTGCGCTGCTTGATGCTATGGCTTCCGCGATTTTTGGGGTTATCTCACCCATCATGCAATTGGGGATAACTATACCCATGGAGCCGACTATGACGTCGACTTTTTTTACGCTGTAAACAATGGCGTTCTCACCGGTGGCGCCCTTGTTGGCCTTTTCCTTCATCATGTTTGAGGTGGCGGCGGAATTGGTCCCCAGCGCGTATATTTTTATGTCCGGGGGCAAATCCTGCCGCAGCAGGGCAATGATCTGACTGCCTATGCCCCCTCCCATACCGTCTACAACCGCGATTATCATTTTTTATCTTTCCTGCTTTCAAGTATTATTTTGTGTTCCAGGAGCTTCACTTCTTTAATTACCGCATCCACGATTTTCTGCTCCCCCAGAAGGTCGTACATGAACACCCTGTCATTCTGCGGTTCAATATAAATCACATTATCCATTATCTCTGTTTCCTTTCCGTCTTCAAGCAGGTAAACCTTCGACTCGCACATAATACGCACCCCTCATATGTGTTTTTTGGCTTCCAGGAGAAAATCGCTGGCCGCCTTCAAGGCGTCGGCCGCTTTTGTTATCATTTCGGAAACCCCGGCTTTCCCGAGCTTTTGCGATTTTTCGGCCCACTGCCGGAAATTTTCTTCGTGAGATTTGTTGTGCTCTATCCAGTGGGCCAGCAAGATTCTGAGGGTCTCGATGTCTTTGTTGTTTTCAGCGCCGCTGGTGGTTTGATGACCATCGCACATATTAAAAACCTCCCCGTTAATTATTTTTTCAACAATAACGTTAGACAAACCAGATTAACTTAATCATTTTTTATCTATCCCGAAAATAAAAATTGATTTTCCTCATCCGCCGGTGATGAGTCTATAATATGGTTATTAAAAAATTATCTGCAACCGGTATGTCATAAATTCATGGTCTCACTCAGGCTGGGGAACAAGTTGATATCAGTATGCGGTATGAAGCAGGCCCCTACGAATTCTTCCATGTAGGCCGGATCGGCGCTGAGTTCTATATAAGTCATTTGGTCCGCAATCTCGCGCGCCTTTTTCCGGGCGTCGTCGCTTATAAGACAGGCGTAGGCGCCCGCCAGGGAGCTGTTGCCGATAAATTCAAACCTGGCCGGGTCTATGTCCGGCAGGAGGCCTATTATTATGGAGTTGTTTATATCCAGGTTCTGGCCTATGCCCCCGGCGATTATGACCCTGTCAATATCCGCCATGTCCAGGCCCACGCTGTTGAGCAGGGTCCGGCATCCGGAATACACGGCGCCCTTTGCCCGGAGGAAGTTGTCTATGTCTATTTCATTTATTGTTATGTCCCTGCCGTCGGCGGAATCCCGGCCAAAGGCCAGCACATACTCATGGCAGCCGGTCGAAGGGTTATGCCTTATTCTCTCGGACTTTACATTCTTCTTAAATTTCCCCTTTCTATCTATTATACCCGACAGGAACATTTCCGCAATCAGATCTATTATACCCGAGCCGCAGATACCCTTCGGCTCCACATTTCCAATTACTTTAAACTCAGGCTGCAGAGAAACTCTATCAATCTTTACCTCATCTATGGCGCCGGTGGAAGCCCTCATGCCGCAGCTGAGCTCACCGCCCTCAAAGGCCGGACCGGCGGAACAGGCGCACGCCACCATCCACTCCCGGTTCCCCAGGACTATTTCTCCATTGGTGCCCAGGTCGAGGAAAAGCGTGTTTTTATCCGAATCCCAGAACCCCGCCGCCAGCACCCCCGCCACGATATCGCCGCCCACGTAACTTGCCACATTAGGCAGCATGTACACCGGGGAGTGCGGATTTATGTCCAGAAACACATCCCCTGCCTTAAGCGGCGGTGCGTTCCTGAAGGCCGGTATATACGGTTCAAGCCTGATGTATTCCGCGGGAACGCCCAGAAACAGGTGCGACATGGTGGTGTTTCCGGCAAATACCGAGCACACTATTTGCTCTTTTTCTATGCCCAGCTTTTGCCTCATCTTTTCAATCAGCCGGTTTATGGTGCCGCCAACCACGGCTCGCCGGAGTTTTTCCAGGCCCCCGGGCTTCGTGGAATATATTATGCGGCTTATGACGTCACCTCCATACTGCATCTGCAGGTTCCCGCTGCTGGCGGAGGCTTCAATGCCGCCTGTGGCAAGATTTACAAGGCACGCAGCCACGGTGGTGGTCCCTATATCCACGCAGAGACCGTATATCTTATCTTGCTTTTTTCCGCCGATGTTCAGCACCCGGTACCCATGCTCATCCCCGTGCAGGGTGAGAGTTGTGTTGAAATCGGCTTCCCGGAGAGCAGCCGGGAGCTTTTTTAATACATCCAGGGGACAGTTTATGTTTTCCGACCGGGCAATGAGTTTTAACTCCCGCATTACACGCTCCCAGTCGGGGATGTTGTCATCAATGGTGGGCTTTTTCACTTCTAACCGGACGGTTTTAAAACCGTTTTCAAGTCTCAGGCCGGATTTTTTCAGGACTTCCACAACCCTCGCGGCCCGGGAGGCCCCGGCGGACCCCGATGACATATCTTCAACCATTATATCGTTGACAACGTCTACTTCCGGCACTTCCACAACCATATCGCCTTTCACCCTGGTAAGGCAGGCAAGCCTTATGCCGTCTTTCAGCTGGCTTTCCGAAAGGAGGGGGGAATTTTCGAAATCATGTTTTCCGTTTACAATCTTTATCCTGCACTTGCCGCAGTGGCCTTTACCGCCGCAGGGCGCGTCTATAAAGACCCCGGCCTTCCGGGCGGCTTCGATGATGGTGGTACCGCTCGCCACTTCCACCGCCTTTTTTGCAGGTTCAAAAACCACCGTGCAGTTATTCATATTGCTTACCACCTTAATCTTATTTTAAAATACAGGCCACTTTTTGCAAGTGGCCTGTATAAAAAAGCCTGTT
Source organism: Thermorhabdus hydrogeniformans (assembly GCF_049310025.1). Classification (NCBI taxonomy): domain Bacteria; kingdom Bacillati; phylum Bacillota; class Clostridia; order Thermosediminibacterales; family Tepidanaerobacteraceae; genus Thermorhabdus; species Thermorhabdus hydrogeniformans. The sequence goes on from NZ_JBJYKD010000010.1 coordinate 84,738, forward strand.
TTTTATAAAGTTTCTTTATACGCTGATTGGTCCAATAATTTCTCAAGTTCGGTCCTGTCGTCTATTTTTACCTTTATCATCCACCCCTTTTCGTAGCAGGATTCGTTGACCAGTTCGGGGCTGTCCGCGAGTTCCTCGTTGACTTCAATCACCTCTCCGCTCACCGGGGCATATAAATCGGAAGCTACCTTTGCGGACTCGACGCTGCCGAAAACTTCACCCTGCTTTATCTTTTCCCCGACTTCGGGCAGGTCCACATACAGAATTTCGCCAAGCTGGTGCTGGGCATGATCCGTTATGCCTATGACGGCTGTGTCGCCTTCAATTTTCGCCCAGGTGTGCTCCGGGTGGTACTTTCTATCCGCCGGAAAATCCATACCTTCATCCCCTTTTTGATTAAATTTTATTGAAATCAACCCTGATTTCAGAGTAAAAACCGTCGATGGCGGTTCGTGACGGCCTAAGGCACCACAAATTGAAGCCCTTACATCATCGGATCCATGGACAGTGCGGGGTGCCCGACCCTGGTCAGAAATTCCACCACCGAGTCGGGATCGGTGCCCACGGTTTCGTCGGCTATCATGTCGTAAAGGTTTTCTATGCCGATTTCTTTTGCTCTCTGTATCAATTTGTCTTTTAGCGCCTCTTTCAGCTCCCTCGGCATCCAGACTACCCTGGAAAGTCCGCCTTCGGCGTAAAGGAATTTCTTGCTTGTTATGAACTGCCTTCCGTGGCCCATGAATCCCGGAGTCTGCACCCCGCCGCCGGTGGTGGAAGCCAGCTCCCCGAAGGTCATTCCCAGCGGAGTCATGCCGGAGTATTCCCTGTTCACGATTATCACTCCGTTGGCTTCGGGCATGATGCCGCATATGCATTCAAAACACCCGCAGGAGGTCATGGGGTCTTCCATGATGGTGTAGATGTTGACCCTCTTTGTGGCTCCGTGGGAAAGCTGTTCCACCGCTTTATTGATGGAATCCCAGCTGCCCTTCACCTCGTCGCTGCAGTGGCCTTTTACTATGGGCTGGCAGGGGCCGGTGGGATTGAGTTCCCTGGTGGCTTTTGCGTCAAGCCAGCTTACCGCACCGCAAAGCCCCAACCTTTCCGGAGTGACTATGCACACATGGGCCGGTGCGAAGGACTGACACAGCAGGCAGGAATAGAATGTGTCCACGCTTTCGTCGGTAAGGCCCGCAAGCCTGGCGTCCCTTGCCTCGTACCTGGGCCTGGCGATTTGCTGCAGCATGGACTCCACCTTTTCTTTATCCGTGACAATCGTAACCTGGACTTTATCCACGATGCTGCCGAATTCGTCCAGCATCTTGGCGTAGAGCACTTCGCCTATGTGCCTGAGCCTGAACCCGGCATAATAAGTTGACTTGCTTATTCTCAGCCACATGATGTCTCTCTGGCCTATGTGCATTACACCCTCGATGTAGTTGGCAAAATAGTGAATCCTTCTTTCCATAACGGGCTCAAAGTCTTCCTGCATGTTCTTGCCCGCCACTTCCACCAGCAGCGCCAGGGGAAGTTTGCCTCCATCAGGTCCCAGGGTGTCGATATCGGGGCCGATGATTTCTATTTTGTGGTCCTCCACTTCCGCCAGGTCTTTCTTCATCACAAGTTCCCACGCAGGAGTCCTGCCGCCGCCGAATTCGGCAAACATATCATCCTTCCTTACCCTCTCGCCTTCAAACGCCGGTGCAAATCCCACGGGAATGGGAATCTCGGTTATCTTTATTTTAATGCCCCTCGCTTCCAGCGATGTGGGAATCAGTTTATCGCAGTCCTTCTGGACAATGAGGTTCTGAGGCACTTCCTGTATATCCTGGTCCGTTATCACAGGAAATCCCATGGCTATGGCGCCGGCGCCTGCGGAAACCACCAGTTCGCTCAAGGGCCCCAGGGCGTTCACAAAAGCGGGAACTCTTTCTTTGGTGTATTTTAAAAGCTCGGCCAGGTTGCCCGGCTGCACATTGCCGAAAATCAGAGCCGCCCTTATGGCCACAGTCACCACGTGGATTACGGAAGTCACATCATATCCCAGCGGTATAACTCTAAGCTCAAGGCCCATCTTGACTTTGGCCGATACGGCCTGGTCGATGACCTTCCCCACCAGGAAAACAAGAAGACCTTTTGTCTGGTATCCTTTTATTATTTTCGCCGCCTCCTCATCGGAGGGCGCTTCCCCGATTACCACCGCAACGCCCGGGATGTCGCCCGTAACAAGGGGAACACCCAGCGAACGGATCACCGTGTCGGGTATGAACCCGGCACAGGGCTCTTCATAGGGGTTTTTGCCGCCGGTGTACTTGCAGGCCTCTATGACCTCGGCGGCCACAGCGGTGGCCAGACCCGCGTTTAACGCCTTTTCAAGGCTTTGCTCTTTTACGATTAAGCTCTCTATTATAGGAATGACTTCTTTTAAATCGGCCAGGGTGTTCACCTTTTTCCCGGTGGCGGCATATATCATAGGCAGGCTGTAAGCGGTTTCCGGGAAACTTATCTTTTCATTTTCTCCGAAAGCCTCCACGGTCTTTTCCACCACAGACTTGCAGGCACTCAGCGCCTGTTCGGAGCCGGTAAAGATAATGTCGAACAGTGTCATTTATATCCCTCCAAGGATATTTATTCAGCCTTCAGGCTGTTAAAGTTCCAGATATGAATCGCAATAAAGGTTTCTCCCTTTGATGACATCCGCCGTCTTTATGACATCCATCAGAAGTTTGTCACAGGGATTTATAATGGCCGATGTAAGGCCGCACTGGATGGCCATGGCGCAGAACGTGGCTTCGATGAGTCCCCTCAGCTCTTTGGGACAGCCGTTAGAGACGTTGCTTAATCCCCCGGTGGTCTTGAATCCCATTTCGGTGATCTGCCGGATGGTCTCCAGTACTTCCTGCTGCTTTTCCTGCATGCCTTTTACCACCACAAAGAGAGGGTCGAACAATATGTTTCCCGGGTCAAGGCCTACAGACATGGCCCTGTCAAGGATTTCGGTGCAGTACTGGATCCTCTCGTCTACATCCCTGGGTATGCCTTCCTTTGCGCAGAGGCCTATTACCATGGCGTCGCACTCCGCCGCCAGGTCAATCATGCCAATCCTGGCACCGGCGTCGGCGGAATTAATTATGGGCTTGCCGGCCTTCCGGTCGTATACCTTGATTCCCGCCTCGATGGCTTTTGTATTGGCGGTGTCAAGGCAAAGGGGAACATTCGGGAACTCCGCCTGCAGGAGTTTTACCACCCAGGGCATAAGTTCCTCGCCGTCCCTGTCGGCGGGACCTATGTTCACATCCAGATAATTGGCTCCCGCCTCCACCTGCTCCCGGGCCCTGGCCAAAATCGGCTGAGGATTTCTTTCCTGCAGGGCCTTTCTTATGGTGGGCGATATTACGTGAATCCTTTCACCTATTGTCAAAAACCTGGCCATCGAGATTCCTCCTCTTCCAAATTTCTCAAGACGCTTTTGACTGCCGGTAGTCTTTCAAGAACCTGGGCAGCGCCGCCGCTTCTTCTGTGCCCACAATTACCTTCCAGCCCGGCAGGGCATCTTCGATATCGGACTTGAGCACCGCAACTTTTCCGGGGATAATCAGTTCTCTTGTCTTTATTTTGTTTTCGACCTCAAAGTCCTTGACGGCTTTTGCTATGGACTTGCCGTTGAACTTGCCCGAAGCCCAGGCTGTAAGCACCGAATAGCCTCCCGCGTCGGGAATTAATATCCACGACGGCACCTTTGACCTCTCCACTTCGCCGGAAACGATGAAATAGGTCAGGGCAAAGTCTACGGTGACGAGAAGCGGAGAAGTTTCATCAGCGGGGCCCATCCTGTAGACACCCTGTTCTATTCTCATGGGCCGCTGCGGGTCGGTGTAAATATTCTGCCTGAGGGCAAACAGGGGAAGGGCGATGGAATAATCAATGTCGCTTAAAACAATGATGGAGGCATATTTTTCAATGAAGAGCGATGCCATGGCCAGCTGCATCATTTTGTCCCGGGCCATATCGCACACAAAAGCCACGGCGGGGTAGCCGAAAGTCCTGTCGCCGGAAATGAGCGCTGTCCTTCTGATGTTGACCATGTCGTCGAAGGCCGCTTTCAGATTCCGGCTGCCAGCGTCCAGCAGCAGTTCCCTGTAGCCCGCATTCTGTATTTTTTGCACCAGTTCGTAGAGCTTTTCCTGGCCCGGGGCGCTCACTCCAAGCAGCAGGTTATGCTGTTTTGCTATATTCACCATAGGCTCATAATTTTGCTCATCGGCTCCAAAGAGCACCGGGCCAAGGCCCGCGAATTCCGCCGCGGCTGCAGAGGCTATGTCCGGGCTGTCGGTGATTATCATGGGCACAACTTTTGAGCATTCACCGGTGACTTTTTTTATAAGGGCCAGGAATTTGTCCCTGTCACCGGTCTCGCATCTGAAGGCCGCAATTTCGACGTACATCTCTTCGTTGATGCGCGTGTAATTGATGGATTTTATGTGTTCGATTTTTCTGGCAACTTCTTCCTCATCCATTTTATCCGTGAACAATACCGCAAACCTGGGCCTGTTTACGAAGGTCTTTTCATGTCTGAAAAGTACCGTCTCGCCTCCCAGCGTATAAACCCTTTCTCCGGCTCCGAATTTCACCGTCTTCATGGGAGGGGCTGTGGCTTCTGCTAACTTGTTTTTGGCCTCATCGGACATATAAGGGCATTTCTCCGCCTGGGTTCCCCCCTGGGCCAGTTTCATGGCAAAGGCAAGGCACGTGGGGAATCCGCATTCCTTGCAGTTCTTTTTGGGGAGCATTTTGTATATTTCCATTCCATTAAGAGCCATCGTTCATCTCTCCTTGTCGCATATTAGGCAAGCTCATTTATAAATTTACGAATCACTTCCACCGAACGGGGATGCCTCAAGATGATCGCATTGGCGCCTGCGGCCAGCACTCCGACGGCGGTGGATATCTCCATGGCTATGCCCCTGTCTTCCTGGCTGCCCCATTCCGGCGCGTCTTCTTCGGTGGCTACCGATTCTTTTACCTTCCAGGTCTCAAAGGAAACGGGGCTTACAATCGGCATTTGCAGTGTGGAGTCGTTTTGATCCAGGGCGGCAAGCCTTATCCTGTCAAAGGTAGTAACCACGTATTCAAATCCGTATCCCACGGCGGATATCCCGGGGTTCATCACTATTCTTTCCGGCTTCACTCCCAGCTGGGTGAGCAATATATTCAGCTGTTTTGCCAGGTTCAGGTCCACGGAAGATTCCGCCGCCACGATGTTGCCGTAGGCGAGGCCCACAGCGGCTCCCACTTCTTTGTAATTGGATTCTACTGCGGAGAGGAATACGTAATTCTTATTCGGCAGCGCTTCGGCCACTTTTGTAAATATCCCGGCGTTTTTTTCATTAGATTCACAGCCAGCAATGACCAGCGGAACCGCCACTTCATCCGCCAGCTTCTTTGCTATTTCCGCACATTCTTCGGGGGTCCTGTCTTGGGCTTCAGGATTTGCCCCTTCAAACCTTATGCAGATAAAATCGGGGTTGTATTTTTCTACGCAGAATTTTGCCCACTTGACCGGATCATCCGCATGTTCTTTGAATATATTTTTTAACCCTGCGGGCCAGCTATCGGGGTAAATGTCCCATATTTCCATGCCGATGGCCGGCCTTTCGCCGGTGTCGCCGTCAAAGCTGTAAAAGGGCAGCACGGCTTCCCCGCCAATTTTCAATCCCGAACCAACGGTAATCTCGCGAATGCGCCCGCTAAATTTTTGCGACGGCTTTTTATAAGCCATATGCATCCCTCCAGAAATTTAATATTTCATCAAAAATTCTGCGAAGGGCTCGCACCGCTGGAGTGTCTTTGGGCAGCTGCACCAGGGGTATTCCCCTGTTGTCATAATCAAAAATACTGTCGTCCAGGGGCACGGTTCCGGCCAGCTTCAGACCGTATTTATCAATGGTTTCCCTGATATCTTCGGTCAATCCTGTTGCAGGTACCCGGTTTACAATGAGATAAAGCTCTCTTACATCCAGCTTTAATTCCTCAATCAGTTCCTTGACCCTTGCCGCGGCGTCTATTCCCCTCTTCGAGCATTCGCTGACCGCAAACATGAGATCCACCTTTTTAGTTGTACGCCTGCTCAAGTGTTCAAGGCCTGCTTCATTATCAATGACCATAAAACTGTAGCTGTCCGAAAGCCTGTCGGTAGCCTCTCTCAGCAGGCCGTTGGCGAAGCAGTAGCAGCCGGGCCCTTCGGGCCTCCCCATCACCAGCAGGTCATATCCTTTCCCCTCTATAATCGCCTGCTGCAGTTTGAAATTTATATATTCCGCTTTTGTCATGCCGCCGGGCAAATTGCCGTCGCGGTTTTTTATGCTTATTTCTTCCCTGATCCGCCCGAGGGTGGTCTCCACATCCACCCCCAGCACCTGGTTTAAGTTTGAATTGGGGTCGGCGTCTACCGCCAGCACTGGTTTTAAACCTTTTTCCACCAGGTAATCCACCAGAAACCCGGCTATAGTGGTTTTCCCCGTGCCGCCCTTGCCTGCTACGGCGATGGTGTAAGCCATGTTATCATCTCCTTAAACTTTGTGAACCGATTGGCCGTTGACATCGTTTAATGCTTCCATCACTGCTTCGGCCAGAGTGGGATGGGCGTGTATGGCCCTGCCGATTTCTGTTGCAGTGAGCCCGCACTTTACGCCCACCACCAGCTCGTGGATGAGGTCGGTGGCATGGGGCCCTATTATAGAGGCTCCCAGAATCTTATCCGTATTCCTGTCGGCAATAATTTTCACCTTGCCGAAGATCTGCCCCATGGCCTGGGCTTTTCCAAGGCCCCGGAAGGCAAATTCACCCTTTTTAATGGTGTATCCACGCCCTACAGCCTCTTCTTCGGTAAGCCCGACACCGGCCACTTCGGGGTCGGTGAAAACGCACCTGGGCACGGCCGAATAATCCATGCTGCATTGTTTGCCCATGATATTTTCCACAGCGCACTCAGCCTCCGCCGAGGCGAGATGGGCCAGCTGCGGTCCCGGCACCACGTCTCCTATGGCGTATACACCTTCAACATTGGTCCGCATGTACTCATTTACCGGTATCCTTCCCTTTTCTACTTTAACCCCTATTTCCTCAAGCCCGATGTCCGTCACATTGGCCTTTCTGCCAACAGCCACCAGCATTATTTCCGCTTCGACTTCTTTACCGTCGGAAAGCCTGGCCTTTACGCCTTTTTCGGTAATTTCGGCCTTCTCTATCCTGGCGCCCAGCATAAGCTTTATCTTTTTCCTCTTCAAAACTTTTTCAAATTCCCGGCCAATTTCCCTGTCCTCCAGCGGAAGAGCATGATCCATCATTTCCACCATGGTCACCGAGGTTCCCAGATTGTTGAAAAACATGCCGAATTCGCAGCCTATGACCCCGGCTCCCACTATAATCATGCTGGAAGGTATGTGTCTGAGATTCAGAGCTTCGTCGCTGGTGATTACTTTTTCGCCGTCGTAAGGAAAAACCGGGATTTGGGCCGGTGACGAACCGGTGGCGATTATTATGGCATCGGCAGGAAGTTTTTCCGTCAAGCCGTCTTCTTTAAAAACGGTCACTTCGTTTTTGCCGGATATTCTTCCTTTTCCACGTATCATTTTCACGTTGTTTTTTTCGAACAGGAACTCGATTCCCTTGACGAGCCTTTCCACCGTTTTGTCTTTCCTGTCCATCATAAACGCAATGTCGGGCTTAACCTGACCTTCGATTCTTATTCCGAATTCCCCGGCCTCCTTTATGCCTGTAAGGACGTCGCTGCAGGCAAGCAGGGCCTTTGTGGGGATACAGCCCCTGTTTAAGCAGGTGCCGCCGACCCGGTCGCTTTCCACCACCGTCACATCGGCCCCCATCTTTGCAGCTTTTATGGCGCCGACATAGCCTCCGGGACCGGCTCCTATGATCACTATTTTTTTAGCCATGTCCAACCCCCCGTTCTTTACTAAAAACCGCACATGTCCAGCAATGAGGGCACATTTTCTTCAGCGCCTATTGCCATGATATGGACACCGTCGCACAGTTTTTCTTCCTTAACCCTGTTGATGAATTCAGCGGCTATATTCAGCCCTTCCCTAACCTTGTTTTCCGCCCTGCGCATCCTGTCGATTATCTCGTCGGGCACGAAAATCCCGGGCACGTTTTTGTTCATGTAATTGGCCATCCCCGGTGATTTTAAGGGTATCACCCCCACCAGGACTTTGACCTCTAAATCCTTCACAAGGTCCATAAATTTCTTGAGCACTTCTATATCGTAGACCGCCTGGGTCTGGAAAAATTTTGCACCCGCCTGGATTTTTTTCTTCATCTTCAGGATCTGCAGTTCCACGGGGTCGAATAGGGGCGTAACACTGGCACCCAGATAAAAATCGGGCACCCCGGAGAGTTCGTTCCCGGAAAGGTCCTTGCCGTCCATAAGGGAAGATGCCACCTGCAGGATGTTTACGGAGTCCAGGTCATAGACGCCTTTTGCCTGGGGATGATCCCCGAATGTCGGGTGGTCTCCCGTCAGGGCCAGTACGTTTTTTATTCCCAATGCCGCGGCGGATAAAAGCTCACCCTGAATGGCTATGCGATTCCTGTCCCTGCCGGTTATCTGCATTACCGGCTCAATTCCTTCATCCACAAGTATCTTTGCGGCTCCAAGCGAAGAAGCCCTGACCACGGCGCTCTGAAAATCGGTGACATTTACGGCATCCACCCTGCCTTTCACCGCCCTGGCGCACTCTCTGAACCTTTCAAAATCGGTGCCTTTGGGAGGAGCCATTTCAGCGGTAACGGCAAAACCGCCTCCTTCCAGTTTGTCCTCAAGACCCATTTTTCTTCACCCCTTTCTATCTTGCCGCGGCAATTTTGCGCGGGTTTGCAAACTTACTGTAATCTTTGGGAGCTTTTATTTTCACAATCTGTTCCAGTTGGCCCAGTTCCTTTAAGCGGTTGTAGATAAGAATCCATGCACAGTCGTTTTCCGGGTTGACCTCGCATTTCCCGTTCCTGGAACCGCCGCATGGGCCGTTTAACAGGCTCTTGGCGCAACGGGTTACAGGGCATATCCCCGCCGTCCATCCCAGTTCGCACTGGCCGCACGCCCTGCAGGCCTCGCTGTAATGGCCTATTCTTTCCACTTCGCCGATGAACATGGTGTCATTGGCAGGGTAAACCGGTATTTTTACAAGCTCAGCCACCGTCTGGGCCCCATCGCCGCAGGCCATGCACAGTACGGCGTCGGCCGCTTCTACCTCAGTCTTTTGTTTTTTTAATGCGGCCCTTGCCTGCAATTTATTGCATGACGGGTCCAGGACCACATATCCCGTAACTTCCTTGCCCTCTTTTTCTAGTCTCGCCTTCATTTCGAGAACCTCTTTTTCGCCGCCGGTCATACACGACGTGGCACAAAGGCTGCATCCTGTTAAAAACACCCTGTTTTTGCCGTTTAGAAACTCCATTATCTCCTCAAAAGGCTTCCGCCTGGTTATAATCATTCGCGTTTTCCCCCTTTACAGGCCGTTTTGCATCCTGCACGCCTCGATCACGTGCTTGGCCAGAACGGTGGACGTGACGGCGCCGACTCCCCCCGGCACCGGCGTAATCATGCCTGCCACCCGGCTTACCTCATCAAAGTCTACGTCGCCGCACATCTTTCCATTTTCATCAAAATTTATGCCCACATCGATCACCACTGCGCCCTCTTTAACCATTTCCTTTTTGACCATCCTGGCTCTGCCGGCGGCGGCCACCAGAATTTCAGCCCTTCTCGTCTCTTCGGCAAGTTCTGCTGTCTTGGTGTGGCACACGGTAACGGTGGCGTTTTTCTTGAGGAGCATCATGGCAAGAGGCCTGCCCACCACCATGCTCCTGCCTATAACCACCGCCCTCTTGCCCTGCAGTTGGATGCCGTAGTGCCGCAGTATTTCCATCACAGCCGAAGGCGTGCAGGGGGCAAATCCTCCCTCTTCTCCGCTCATCACCTTACTGACATTGACCGGGTTAAAGCAGTCCACATCCTTTGCCGGAGATATCTCGTACTTCACCACATCTTCCGAAATCCGGGACGGCAGCGGCCTCATCACCAGAATGCCGCTTACCGTCGGGTCATTGTTGAGCCGGTGTATTTTTTCTATAAACTTTTCCTGGGATAAATCGCCCGGAAGCTCTTTTACACTGCAGTCAATGCCTATATCGCCACACCTTTTCACCGCCCCCTTTATGTATGCCGCGGAATCGGCCCTGTCCCCGACCATGACAATACAAAGGCCGGGGGTCTTGCCCTTCTTTTTCAGCTCTTCCACTTCCTTTATCAACCTTTGTTTTAAGGCTTCCGCCACTTCCTTGCCGCTGAGCAACTTAACCATGGTTAAAAACGCCTCCTTTGCCGTTAATTTTTTAGTCTTTCCTCAACCTTTATGTAGGTCTCATCCGCCAGCCGGCCGCCCTCTTTAACCAGCTGTTCCATTTCGTCGCCGGTCTTTTTCACGAACTCCCGGTCCTTGATGCCATTGAGGTTGATAATGACATTCAGCTTTCCGCTGATCAGGGCGGCTTTAAGGCACAGGACACCCACTCCCACGTCGCTGATGGCAAGCTGTGAACCTATGTCGGCCAGCCTCCTCTGGAGCCTTATGGCATCACAGGCGCTTTTCATAATCTCTATGGGAACCGAGCAGGCCTGCTTCAGGGCATTTTCCATTGCCTCTTCCCTTTTCTTTTTTTCTTCTGCGGTGCTTTTGGGCATTTTGTATACATCGGCTACTTCTTTAAAGACCTCCGCATCTTTGTCCACCAATTCCATGAGCCGGTTCTGGATGGCGGTAGCCTCATTCATTATTTCCATTACTTCTTTTTCCACATCTTTGTATTTTTCCTTGCCAACGGTGAGGGTGCCCACCATGTTCCCCAGGGCCATACCTATGGCGCCCACCAGGGCCGCTGCACCGCCACCGCCGGGGACCGGTTCTTTAGAGGCAAGGACCCTGACGAATTCCCTGCAGCTTTTTTCGATTAACACGCTATCACCCCTCTACGGCGTTATTGGCCGCTTCCTTTGCAGCACTTTGCCTTCCCTTGCCGTCAGTAATATGCGGTATGAATTTTCTTGCGGCAAATTCCCCACCGAATTTTATTTGAAAGGGCCCCCGCACAGCCGGGACATCCTGACTCGCCGCAATTAAAATTTTGAGCTTATCCTGCAATTCAAATCCACCTATCATTCGCTGATTTATAACAGCCTGGCACGTCTTTTTAAAACAGCCCTGTTATCCTTCCGTTTTCGTCCACGTCTATATTCTCCGCGGCGGGTCGCTTGGGCAGGCCAGGCATGGTCATTATTTCGCCCGTGAGCGCCACCACAAATCCCGCACCTGCAGAAACTTTGACGTTCCGCACGGTTATCCTGAATCCCGTGGGCCTTCCCAGAAGTTGGGGGTTGTCGGAGAGGGAGTACTGGGTCTTGGCTATGCAGACGGGCAAGTTTCCAAAACCCAGGCTCTCCAGGTTTTTAATTTCTTTTAAAGCTGCGGCCGAAAAGTCTACGCCGTCGGCGCCGTAAATTTCCCGGGCAATAGTTGTGATTTTTTCCGCAATACCCGTATCCAGTTCATATACGGGCTTATAATTGTTTTTGCCCTCTTCGATAAGGCGCAGCACCTCCCGGGCCAGGTCCAGACCGCCTTCGCCGCCTTTTGCCCAGACTTCGGACAGTACCGCGTTCACTCCGTAGCGCCCGCATTCTTCCTTTACCAGATTCAGCTCCGCTTCGGTATCAGTTGGGAACCTGTTGATGGCCACCACTGCGGGTAAGCCGAATTTTACAGTGATATTTTCCACATGTTTTAAAAGATTTGGCAAACCTTTTTTCAGGGCTTGGAGGTTTTCTTTATTAAGGTCTTCCTTCTTAACCCCTCCGTTATATTTTAAAGCTCTTACTGTGGCGACTATCACCACCGCATCGGGCCTTATACCGGCCACCCGGCATTTTATGTCCAGAAATTTTTCCGCACCCAGGTCGGCGCCGAAACCGGCCTCCGTCACCACGTAGTCTGCAAGTTTCAGGGCCATTTTTGTGGCGATGACGCTGTTGCAGCCGTGGGCTATATTGGCAAAAGGTCCGCCGTGTACAAAGGCCGGAGTGCCTTCCAGGGTCTGCACCAGGTTGGGCTTGAAGGCGTCTTTTAAAAGGGCGGCCATGGCTCCCTGTGCTTTCAGATCTCCTGCCGTAACGGGTTTGCCGTCATAGGTATATGCCACCACTATCCTTGCAAGCCTCTTTTTCAGGTCGTCCAGATCCGTAGCCAGACAGAAAATGGCCATTATCTCCGACGCCACCGTTATATCATATCCGTCCTCCCGGGGAACTCCGTTGGATTTTCCGCCGAGCCCGTCCACCACAAACCTCAGCTGGCGGTCGTTCATGTCCACGCACCTTCTCCACGTGACTCGCCTGGGGTCTATGTTCAGTTCGTTACCCTGGTAAATGTGGTTGTCTATCATGGCCGCCAGGAGATTGTTCGCCGCGCCGATGGCATGAAGGTCTCCCGTAAAGTGCAGATTTATATCCTCCATTGGAACCACCTGGGCGTACCCTCCTCCGGCCGCCCCGCCCTTCACACCGAAGACAGGCCCCAGAGAGGGTTCTCTCAGCGCGATTACGGCATTTTTCCCCAGCTTCCTAAGAGCGTCGCCGAGGCCCACCGTGGTCGTGGTCTTACCTTCTCCGGCGGGCGTGGGGTTAATGGCGGTAGTGAGGATCAACCTGGCGTCCTTTTTTCCGGCCAATTTTTTCAGGAGGTTGTAGTCCACTTTCGCTTTGTACTTGCCATAGTAATCAATGTCTTCTTCCGTCAGGCCCACCTTTGCCGCAATATCCCTTATGTGTTCAAGTTTGGCCTCCCGGGCGATTTCGATGTCGCTTTTATAACCCATTTTAACTTCCCCCTTGTTTTAAATTAAAACTTTTTTAGTCAAATTTCAATTGTTTAAAAAATTGTTTAAAAAAATTTTTCAGTATTGTGCACCTTACAAATATGGGACTGACACTATATTTGCATGTCTTATAAAGTTACTTTTTTAAAAGTTCTTCCAGCCGCACCTTTATCAATCTCACTTCTTCAACCGTTTTTTCGCATTTTTCGTAAGGGGAAATTCCGAGCCTGTCTGCTTCCGCAACCCCGGAATCGTATGACATAAATCCAAGCACCGGTATCCTGCCGCAGGAATTTGTTATAAAATTTCTTTCTTCATCGCTGCGGATTTTATTCCCAACCGCAAAAATCTTTTTAACTCCTATGTCTCCAGCCAGCCTGCTAATGGAGTGCAGTGTCTGGACACTCCTCAGACCCGGCTCCACAACAACGATGAAGGCTTCAACCGCATCGGCTGTGGCCCTGCCCAGGTGTTCTATCCCGGCCTCCATATCTATTATCAGGATTTCCCGCAAGTCCAGCAATAAATGCTGCATAAGCGCCCTCAAAAAGGCGTGCTCCGGGCAGATGCATCCGGTGCCTCCTTTTTTTACCGTTCCCATCACAAGGAGCTTTACCCCGTCGTGCTCCACGCAGTACCTTTCGGGAATATCGTCGACCTTTGGATTCAGCTTAAACATCTGTCCAAAAACCCCGGGTACCGCTTCAGTCCTCTGAGCGATTAAATCCTTCATTTCAGAAAGCGGGGTAATTTTATTCAAAGCATCGGGCGGAAACCCAAGGGCTGAAGCCAGGTTGGAATCCGGATCGGCATCCACGGCCAGAACCTTATATCCCCCGGCCGCATATAATTTTGAAAGTATGCCGGCAAATGTCGTCTTGCCGACACCGCCTTTCCCAGAAACGGCAATTTTCATCTCTGCTCATCCTTTTCCTTTGACCGCTTCTTCATTAACCTCCCGCGGTTGACCTCCTTTTTTTAAAAGGCAATGTCTCGTAATGTTCGTAAATCCTATATCCCGAGAGCCTTTCGCTTCAGTTCTATATGCCTCATTATTTTCCCGGCAGCCTTCACCGGATCGGGTTCTATATCAAAGCGGCCGCCGAAAAATTCCTCAATATCGCCGGTGAGGTACCCGGTAAGGTTGTCGGACCCCGTTACGGGAGGCGCTACCCCCAGCACTACGTATATTCCCGAGGCAACGGCATAGGTGCCTATGGACAATGCCTTCTCCGACATCCACTCGGGGGCTGCCGCCGCCACCGGCAGGTCTTTGATGTCCGCTCCCATGTAGTCCGCAACCTTTGAAAGCAGCGTTAAAATCCTGCTTATATCCACACAGGAACCCATATGAAGCACCGGCGGTATTTTCACCAGATCACAAACGGTGGCAAGGCCTTTGCCGCATAAACCGGCGGCCTGCTTGGTCATAAGGCCGGCTTTTATGCATGCATGAGCACCGCACCCCGTCGTTACCACCAGCACGTCGTTCTTAATCAACTCTTTTGCCAGCTCCACATGGCCCCTGTCATGAGGAACTTTATGATTGTTGCAGCCCACTATGGCAACCGCCCCCCGCAGGACTCCCGATTTAATGGCGTCCACCAGAGGCTTTACCGTCCCCGCCGGATGGGCAAAAGTATTGGTCACCCTGTCCAAGGCCCTTATTATGGCCTCCACGCTGAAACCCACAACACCTTTTGATTTTTCATCCGGTATGAGTACAGCATCCCGCCTGTTTTTAAAGTTGCGAACAGCTTCCTGCACAATTCTCTTTGCGGAAGCCACGGCGTTTTTCTCATCGAAAGCCATATGTATGGCTCCGGGGATTTTAGCTTTCGGAGAAGTGGTTATCAATTTGGTGTGATAGCACCTTGCCACCTGAACCAGGGAGGGCATTATGCACTGGACGTCCACAATCATCACGTCCACCGCTCCGGTAACTACGGCCAGTTCCTGCTGGAAAAAGTTTCCCGCCATGGGGATGCCGTGCCGCATGGCAATTTCGTTGCCTGTGCAGCACATGCCCACCAGATTTATTCCTTCGGCGCCGTGTTTTTTAGCAAGTTCAACAAGCTCCGGATCGTTTACCGCCGCGACTATGGCTTCGGAAAGGGTGGGTTCATGGCCGTGAACCACTATATTTACCGAATCCTTTTTCAGCACGCCCAGGTTTGCTTCCACCTCATGGGGCTCAGGGGTTCCAAACAGTATGTCCGAAAGCTCTGTCCCTATCATGGACCCTCCCCAGCCATCCCCCAGGGCGGCCCTTACCGCACCGTTTATAATGTTCCTGTAGTCCGCATCACACCCCATATGTGTGGAATGGAGGACTTCCACGATATCCCTGTCGATGGCCCGTGGAATGACATTCATGCTTTCCCAGGCATCTATCCTGCCTTTAGGGGCCCTCTTTACAAAGCGGAGATGACCGGAGGGTTTCCCGAATTCCTGCAGAGCCGCCTCGGACACCATTTTCGCCAGCTCTTTGGCATCCCTGCCCTCAGGACTTATTCCCCATTCTCCGGCAAGGGACTTTAATTTTTCCACATCCTTTATATCATATCCCATCCCCTCCGATGCGTTGCGGAGCGCATGCGCTATATCCCTGCCGTGGTCGGAATGGGCCGCCGCACCGGCGGCGATGGCCCTGGCCAGGTTTCTTGCGGCTATGGTGTCTTCAGTCGCACCGCAGATGCCTTTTTTTGGGCCGTCCTGGGATATCTTAACAATCCTGCACGGGCCCATGGAACAGTTGGTGCAGCACACACCCATTTCGCCGAAGCCGCACTGGGGCTGCATGGCCCGGGCCCTGTCCCAGACGGTCTCCACCCGGTCTTCGCAGGCTTTTTTAAGCAATTTTACCGTCGCGGGATCAAAGCTTTCGCACACGTACTCATTATGCATTTAAATCACCTCAGACTATATTTACTGCTCTAACCTTCAAAGCCTTTGTCGGACATGACCTGGCGCACAGCGGCTCATCGGCCTCGGCACACCTGTCGCACAAAGTGGGAAAAGTCTGCAGTGCAATGGCCCCAAAGGGGCAGGCCTGCTTGCAAAGGCCGCATCCGGTGCATGTAAAGTAATTAACTTTTACCGTGCCGTCTTTATCTTTGTAAAGGGCTCCTGTGGGGCAGGTTTCAATGCACTTTGGGTTTTTGCAGAGCATGCACTGCTCAACTTTTATCCTGCCGCTTTTCATCTTAATGCGGATTCTAGATAATTTCTTTTCCTTTATGGCTCCAATTAAACTTTTTGACCTTGAATGCGCTGCCGCACATGCAAGTTCGCAACTCTTGCAGCCAAGACAGAGGTCCCTGTCAAAGAGAATCTTGACCATATGAAATCCCCTCTTCGATTTTCTTTCCATATTGTTAATTTTTTCACAAAATCTATTATCTTTATAATACTAGTTTGATAAATTTTTGTCAATATCAAAAATAAAAAAAGGACACGCAGTCCTCGCAAAATTAATCACAGCCGGCTTTTTGAAAGAGCCGGCCTCAAATCTATTCTCCTCATCAGAACCCTTGTAAAGGCGGTGTATATGGGTATGTTAAAAGACTGATTTAAAGCTGCGGTTGTCATTTTATATACAAGCGGTATTCCAAAGAGCCTGTAAAGGAAGTAGGGCACCAGCAAAATTGATGTTATGATCTGACCTGCGGCTATGGCAAGGAAAATCTGCCACAGGGACGGTTCGTCGTTTTTAAAAATTTTTATCGCAAGGCCCGGGATAATGCCTGTAAGTGCCGCCGTCAGCGTAAAGTGCGGCATATATGGCCCCATGGGGTTTATCCCGTATCCGACGAGATCGCCCACAGCTCCCACTATTCCACCGGCCGCCGGGCCCAGAAGGATTCCCGACAGGATGATGGGATACCCTCCAAAGCCAATCCTCACCGCCTCAACCCCGCCTATGGCAATTCTCAAGCTGGCAACACGAGTGAGAATTATATTGAGCACCACAAACATCGCCATATAAGTGAGCTTTCTGGTATCAATTTTTGACATTCTGCATCCTCCCGGTTAAAATATTCCGCTCCTGTCGGTGTAAGTCGTATGCAGGAGTTCGTGGGATTTTTGGGAAAGAGGCTTATTTAAAAAATTCTGGTACACAGCTTTTATAGAAGGGTTATCGCCCGCCTCCCTTTTGGGAAGCCCCAGTTCATAGTAATAGACGGCTCTTTCCCTTTTCTCAATGATTTTTTGCCTGACGGATCTTTTTGGAATCCGCGGCTGCCCTCCGCCTCCGATGCACCCGTCAGGACAGCTCATGACCTCGATAAAGTGATATCGAGACTTTCCCTTTCTCAGTTCCTCAAGAACCGGTACGACGTTTTTCAGGCCGTGGATTACCGCAACTTTTAGCTCGGTACCGCCCACTTTTATGCCGGCTTCTCTGAAATTTTCCCGCCCCCGGACCTCGTAGAAGGAAAGTTTTGGGGGGAAACCTTCTATCTTCTTTACGGCCGTCCTCAAAGCCGCCTCCATTACGCCGCCGCTGGTTCCGAAGATAGCCCCGGCTCCGGTGTATTCTCCAAAGGGAATGTCAAAGCTTTCTTCCGGCAGAGCGGTAAAATCGATATTTTGCTGCCTTATCAGCTCCGCCAGTTCCCTTGTGGTGAGGACCGAGTCCACATCCCGGCAGCCGCTGGCTTTCATCTCCGGCCTTTCCGCCTCGTATTTTTTGGCGGTGCACGGCATCACCGAAACCAGGAATATCCTCTCCGGGTGAAGCCCCTCTTTCTCCGCCATGCAGGTTTTGACAAGGGCCCCGAACATCTGCTGGGGGGATTTACATGTGGAAAGGTGGCAAAGCAGGTCGGGGTAGTTTTTTTCCATAAAAAGCACCCAGGCCGGACAGCAGGATGTAAACATGGGCAGGGGGCCGCCGTTTTCCAGCCTTTCCAGCAGCTCATGACCTTCTTCCATCACCGTAAGGTCGGCTGCAAAGCAGGTGTCGTACACCCGGTCAAAGCCCAGCCTCCTCAAAGCTGCGGCCATCCTGCCCGGGACTACGGCTCCCGGCTCCATTTCAAATTCTTCACCCAGCGTCACCCTCACCGCCGGTGCGCTCTGCACCACCCTGTAAAGGCTGCGGTCCTTCAGTGCGGCTTTCACCTTTTCCAGGTCCCCGCGGTCCACGGCGGCGCCGGTAGGGCAGGTCACCACGCATTGCCCGCAGTTTACGCACCGCTTTTCATCGATTTTATGAGGAATAAGCGGTTCCCCCAGGCAGGCTCCGACCCCGCAGGCCCGGGAGCACAGCGTACACCCCTTGCACAGATCTTCGCTTATGTCAATCAGCCGCATCTTCATCCCCCTTCTTGTCTATTCTGACAGCACACGCTTTGAGCTGCGGTGTTTTGGCTCTGGGGTCAAGGGCGTCTATGGTCAGGACATTGGCGGCCGCTTCGGCAAAATGAAAAGGTATAAACACCACGCCTTTTCTTATCTTATCGGTTATCTTCGCCCGGACCGTTATCCCGCCTCTCCTGGACGTTACGCAAACCTTTTCGCCGTCAACTACATTAAGCTCTTCCGCATCCTCCGGATTTATTTCCACATAGGCTTGCGGGCATTTTTTTTCAAGAAAATCGATTCTTCTCGTCATGGTGCCGGTGTGGTAGTGATAGAGGACCCTGCCCGTAGTCAGCACCAGCGGGAATTCCCCGTCCGGTTCTTCCACCGGAGGAATGTAATCCACAGGTATGAACAGGCCCTTTCCCCTGCCGAAGGAATCCTTATGCAGGTACGGGGTGCCCGGGTGGTTTTTATCCGGACACGGCACCTGGATGCCCGGGCCTTCCAACCGTTCATAAGATATCCCGCCGTAAGAAGGAGTAAGTTGTGCTATTTCGTCCATTATTTCGGAAGGATGGTTGTAATTCATGGGATAACCCATATAAGCGGAAAGTTCTTTTATTATCTGCCAGTCGGGTTTTGAATTTCCCACCGGTTCTATGGCCTTGCGCACCCTCTGGACCCGCCGCTCGGTACTGGTGAAGGTGCCGTCTTTTTCGGCAAAGGATGCGGCCGGCAGCACCACATCGGCGAATTTGGCGGTCTCGGTGAAAAATATATCCTGCACCACAAGGAATTCTATTTTCTCCAGGATATCTCTGAAATGGGGCAGATTTGGCTCGCTCAGGGCCGGATTTTCTCCTATGATATACATGGCCCTGATGTCGCCGTCAAGTACCGCCTGGAACATCTCCACCATCGTCAGCCCGGGAACTGCCGGTATCTCCGCTCCCCACGCCGTGGAAAACTTTTGTCTCACAGCGGGGTCCCAGACCTTCTGGTAACCGGTGAGCACATCGGGCAGCGCCCCCATGTCGCAGGCTCCCTGCACGTTGTTTTGACCCCGCAGGGGATAAAGGCCCGCCCCCCGCTTTCCCACATTTCCGGTAAGCAGAACCAGATCGGACAGGGCAATAACATTGGAGGTGCCGCATATGTGCTGGGTTATCCCCATGCAGTACAGGATTGCGGCCTTATCGGCTTCGGCGTAAACCCGTGCCGCCCTTCTTATATCATCGGCACGAACTCCGGTTATCCGGGCGGCTCTTTCGGGCGGCCACTCCCTCACCCATTTTTCCAGGGATTCAAACCCCTCGGTGCGATTTTCAACAAAATCCCGGTCGTAGATGCCGTCTTCCATAATTACATTCATCATGGCGTTAATGAGCGCAGAGTCGCTGCCGGGAAGAAGAGCAAGGTGAACATATGCCCTCTCGGCCAGATAGGTCTTCCTGGGGTCGGCCACAATCAATTTTGAACCTCTTCTCACGGCCTCTATGACCTTTGATGCGATAAGGGGATGCTGTTCCACGGTATTTGAACCCAAAATAAATATGACATCGCTTTCGGGTATCTCTTCAATGGAGTTGGTCATTGCTCCCGAACCCATCGTTTCGGCCAGACCGGCCACTGTGGCGGCGTGTCAGGGCCGGGCGCAATGGTCGATGTTGTTGGTGGACAGCACCGCCCTGGCGAATTTTGAGATAAGAAAATTTTCTTCCACGGTGGCCCTGGCGGAACTTAAAACTCCAAAGGCGGTGCCCCCTCGCTCCTTTCTCACGTTTAAAAATTTGTCGGCAACAACACTTAGGGCTTCATCCCAAGAGGCTTCATAAAAACGCCCATTTCTCTTTATCAGGGGATTTTGCAGTCTCCCGGGCGAATGGATAAATTCGTGAGCCAGCATCCCTTTGATGCAGAGCACGCCCCTGTTTACCGAATCCGCCACGGCAGGCGATGTGCGGACCACCTTTCCGTCTCTCACGTGGAGGTTGATGCCGCAGCCGCAGCCGCAGTAAGGACATACGGTCTTTACGTAATCAGTCATGTGTTTCACCCCCTTCACAGGTTTGCTCGACAGATTTAATCGCCTTCAGCGGACAGCAGTTAAAGCATAGAGAACACTCCATACAGGCTTTTTCGTCTATCCTATAAAGCCCCCCATCCCTGTGCGTTACCTCAACTATGGCATCATAGGGGCATAAAATAAAACACGAACCGCAACCAATGCATTCCCTTTTGTCTATGGCGAAGGGCAAAGGTACCCCTCCTTAAAAACTTTGTTATTTTATTCACATTTTACATCTTTGTTATTTTTTTGTCAATCCTTGTCTCAAAAAATCTGACTCTTGCGGAAGCCCCGTTGCAAAAGGTTCCTCCCAACCCCCGGCGGGCCGGTAAAATAATTTTGAGGGGGATAAAAATCCCCCTCTTTTAAGCATTTATCCTGAAATCAACTCTTGTAAAAACGGCGGCAGGCAAAAACAGCTTTTGTGAATTTCCCTTGAATAATACTTCGTTGGAATATCCGGTATCTCATTTATGTCTTTTAACAGAGGATCGACCGTCTTGGAGCCCATCGTAAATGTCCATAAAGCTCCCGGATAAGTGGGAATGACGGCAGTGTAAACGCTGGTGAAAGCAAATATGGAGGAGATATCGCGGTAAACTCTCCTGATAAAATCACCTTCAAAAATCGGCGACTCGGTCTGGGCAACCATAATGCCGTCGCCGTTTAAAGAGCGGAAAACATCCTCATAAAATTTTTTAGAGAAAAGGCCTTCAGCAGGGCCGACAGGATCTGTGGAATCGATTATAACCACATCGTAACCGCCGTGCTTCTTCACAAACTCCAGACCGTCTTCAACAAATATTTTTACTCTCGGATCTTCAAAACCACAGCTTAACGATGGAAAATATTTTTTTGAAGCCTCGATAACCCGACTGTCTATATCGACCAGATGAACCTCTTTAACGGGGTGTTTCAAAATTTCCCTTATGGTGCCGCCGTCTCCGCCCCCAATCACCAGAACCCGTTCGGGAGATTTGTGTGTAAAAAGGGGCACATGAGCGATCATCTCGTGATAAATAAATTCATCCCGGGTCGTTAGCTGAACAACATCATCTAAAGTAAGAATTCTCCCCAATTCCTCCGATTCAAACACGGCAAGCTTTTGATACCCGGTGTTCTCTGAGGCCAGCAGCTCTTTTACCCTGTAAGAGTATTTGAGAGATTTAGACTGGGATTCCGAAAACCAGAGTTCCATGACACATCACCCTTTAGTTTATTATTATTACTGAATCAGAGTTACCGGCCTTTTGCAAAAGCATGAAGAGCCTGCCAGTCAAGCCGTTCCATATAATTGGCTCCCGGCATGTTGAATCAAAAGGCCGGATATTATTATAAACATAAAAGAAGCATCTGTCTATAGCGGCATGTTTCAAAGATGATTGTGTGGCAAGTATTTTAAATTTGGATTTAATAAAAAGCCCCGTCTTCAAGGCTTGAAAACGGGTTTTTCGATCTTTTTTGATTTTCCTCTTCTGTTCCGCGCTTTATTTTTGCTGTTTAATATATACCCTGCAATATCATCGATATTACTTCCGGAATATCCTTATAAGCCTTCAGAAACCTCCTGACAATAATAACTTTTTCCGAAGTCAGCGAAGGAGAATCGGTCTATCCACGGCCCCATATCAAGCCTTTCGGCTAGATTCACCACCGGAATCCCGGGTTAAACAAAATCTAATTGCCGAATTCAAGTTAAATCATTCTCAACGTGCGGATAAAATCCTGGTCAAACCATAGGTAAACCCCAGTGTCAGCAAGGTACCGACTATGCCCGCCAGCGCTGTGGACACCTTTTCGCTGCGTATGGCGGTGATTGTATAGTCAGGCATGGGCGAAAACCAGGCCGCCGGCGATTGGCCTTTTTCGGAAAAGGCCAGGTCTTCCGCCACCCTTTCAAGGCCGTCCGGGTGGGGGGAGGCAAAAGGCGACAAAAAGGCTGCGATAATCAGCGCTGCCACAAGAATTATTCCCCATTTCCTCAACCGACTCTACCTCCCGCATCAGGATTTGGGCAGGCTTTTGCCTTTAAGTTCAAGATCCTGCCGATGTAGGCTGCCGCCACAGAGGTTATGAGCCCTTCACCGATGCCTATGACGGCGTGGACAACCATCATCGCAGGCAGCACCGTCCCAAGCGAGACGGTTCCCGAAAAGGCGAGTTCCACGCTTGTCATAAAGGCAGCCGCCATGACTGAAAGCCATGCCGCCAGGAATGTCGCCGCAGTACCGCTTCCCGCAAACTTAAATTTTTTCACGAAATTGTAGACGAAATTCGCGACAAGCGGCGCCGCCACGGCCATGTTGAGAATATTGGCACCCAGGGCGGTCAGGCCCCCATCCTGGAAAAACAGGCTCTGGACTATTAGCACGGTGGTAATGATGAGCCCCGCGCTGTACGGCCCCAGAACCACAGCGGCCAGGGCTGCACCCAGCAGGTGGCCTGAGGTTCCCGCCATCACCGGAAAGTTCACCATTTGAGCGGCAAAAATGAATGCAGACATCACCCCCAGTGCCGGCAGCTCCCTTTCGTTCAGTTCTTCCTTTGCTTTTGCCACATTATGCTTCAAAGCCCAGGCGCTGACGGCGGCGGTGGCGACAACGGTCTTGGCATTAAGAAATCCGTCGGGTATGTGCATGCAAAAACACCCTTCCTTAATTTAATAAAATATTAATTTAAACAAAATATTTAATAATTATGTAATAAAAAAGCCATGACAGATCAGGCGGATTCATCCACCAAAGACCTTCATGGCAGGGTTGGCGTATCTTCATGATACTTCCCGTTTATATTATATTATTTTATTATTATATTATAAATATATTATAAAAAATTGTTAGACCTTTGTCAATCTCAAAACCCGAACTAAATTTAAACTTTATGGAATTTTTATTTTGACTTATTATATCCTATTTTTGTCTATTTTGCAAGCGGGGCGTTTTTTAAGGTGTGGTTATTTTATGATAATGTCACCTTGTAGACTATCGTGATAAAATGTCACTATGGGGAATGAGGTGCGTTATCTAATGTCTCAAGAACAACTAAAAAGATACACTGTTATTCAAAAGACTCTTGAAGGTACTATGACTGTCAGGGAGGCGGCGGAGGTTTTAGACCTGAGTGCACGCCAGGTAATACGCCTGAGAAAAGGAGTGAAGGAAAACGGAGTTGCGGCACTTATCCATAAAAATCAAGGTCGTAAACCCGCTCATGCTATCCCAGAGGAACTCAAACAAAAAATTATCAATCTTAAAATGTCTGACGTTTACAAAGACGCCAATTTTAAACATTTTCAGGAGCTTCTTGATAGGGTTGAAAACATCAAGTTAAGTTATTCTGCCCTTTATGGTATTCT